>NZ_DATNGK010000031.1:0-12561 GCF_035605935.1 Actinocrinis sp.
CCACTCCGGCCGAATCCGGCAGGTACATCGCGGCCATCGCCGCGCTCGCGTCCATGCCCATCGCCGGGACGGGCGGTGGCGTCACGGTGACAGGCGCCGCGAGCAGCCGGTCCCACGCCGTCGTCGTTACCCGGGCACATATTTCGGTGGCGAGCCCGCACGACGGGTGGTCGAAATCGGTGACGACCAGCCGGCCGGTCTTGCGGACCGACTCAGTCACGGTCGGCACGTCCCAGGGGGAAAGCGTAAGCAGATCGACCACCTCGGCCGAGATGCCAGCCTGTTCGAGCTCGGCGGCGGCCTGCAGGCAGAGCGCAGTCGTCGCACCGATGCCCAGCAGCGTCATGTCGGTGCCGTCGCGCAAGACCCGCGCCTTTCCGAACTCCAGGACGTAGTCGCCGTCGGGAACCTCCGCCTGGCTTCGCAGCAGCTTGAGGCTGTCGAAGATCACCACGGGGTCGTCGGAGCGGATGGCCGCCGTGGTAAGGCCCTTCGCGGTGTAAGCATCGGACGGCGCTACGCATACCAGGCCGGGAAAGTGGCAGACGGCGGAATAGCACTCGCCGAACGACTTCACCGTGATCGGCATCTGCAGCTGACCCGCGCTCAGGTAGCGCGCCCGGGCGATGCGGTTCGTCAGCTGGTCCCACGCAACGGGCATCAGCTCGGTGAACATGATGTCGACCCATGGGCGGTACCCATCGGCGGCCAGCCCCGCCGCCAGCCCGAGGAAACCGGCCTCCGAAATCGGGGTGTCGCGTACCCGCCCGGCCCCGAACTCCTGAATCAGGCCACGGGTTATCCCGAACGGCCCACCCCAGGCGTCGACGAAACCGTCGTCAGCGCGGCCGGGCGCACCGGCCACGTCTTCACCGAGAACGATGACCGACGGATCACGCGCCATCTCCTGGCGCAGCGCATCGTTGCATGCCTTCCAGTACTTCGTCCGGCTCATGCGATCACCGCCGATCGATCGATGGATCGGCGAACACGCCGTCGAGCAGGTCTGCGAGCGTGGCCTCGCGGCCGGTCCGGGCGCGCTCAAATGCGGCCACGCACGTGTCCCGCGCCTGGGTAGTGACCGCGGCGAGAGCATCCTCGTCGATGCCGGCATCGACCGCGACCCGCCGCAGCAGCGAGATGGGGTCGCGGTCGAGCCACGACTGGAGCTCGGCCTGCGAGCGGTATCGGCGGTGCTGATCGCCGTAGAAGTGGCCCTCGTACCGGTACGTCCTCGCCTCGACGAGCGTCGGGCCGTCGCCACGTACGGCCCGCTGCCGTGCCTCGCGGACGACGTCGTGAACCTCCAGCGCCGACTGGCCGTCGACCGCGATCGAGCTGATGCCGTACGCCGCCCCGCGGTCCACGATGCACCCGGCGGTCGCGTACTCAGTCGAGGTCGTCTGCGCGTAGCCGTTGTTCTCGACCACGAAGACCACGGGCAGCGACCAGACAGCGGCGAGGTTCAGCGCCTCGTGGAAGACGCCCTGGTTCACGCCGCCGTCGCCAACGAAGGCCACTGCGATGCGATCGAGCCCCGACAGCTTCGCCGCCAGCGCCAGGCCGGTTGCCATGGGCAGGTTGCCGGCGACGATCTGAGTCCCGCCGAAGTACCCGACGTCGAGTTGCGCAACGTACATTTCGCCGGCCCGTCCGCGACAGGTGCCCTCGCCGCTGCCGTAGAGCTCGAGTGCCAGCCGGCCGAGATCACACCCGATCGCCACGGCGTGGCCGTGCGCACGGTGCGTGGACAGGACCCGGTCCCCGGGCGCGAGCGCTGCGCACACGCCGGCGGCCACCGCCTCCTGTCCCTGGTACGGATGCCCGATGGGCTGCCCGTCCTTGCTGGCGTACGCGACCAGGGTGGTCTCGAATTCACGGCACAGTGACATTCGCGCAAACAGGTCGAGGACGAGTGCGGTGTCAACCGGCATTTATTCACCGTTTTCACGTATACGGGCATCGGCGGCGCAGGAGTCACGTCACGTGACAGGCCGTGTGATCGCACGCGAACTAGCTCTAACCGCAACGTAACGCCCGGCCCTTGATTCCGTCAAGCATTGACAATTTACGATTTATCCGCTCTTTGTACTGGTCGGACGGCGTCACCGACGCCGACCCCGAGCCGGTATGACGCCAGCAGCGGGACGGTGCTCACCACCGCCACGACGAGGAACGCGGAGCGGAACGGGCCGGTGCCGTGAGCCTCCGTCCAGTGCAGCGCTGGACCTGCCTGCAGTCCGATCGCGGCGACGGCAACACCCAGCCCGGCCGCCAGCTGGCCGAGCGTCGCCGCGACCGTGTTCGCCTGGGAAAGCTCCGGCCGGGGTACCTCGGCGTAGGCGATCGTGTTCAGGCAGGTGAACCCCACCGAGCGCGCGGCTCCGCTCGCTATGAGCACGGCGATCAGCAGCCAGGTCAGCGTCTGCGGCGTGACGAAAGCGATCGCGACGATCGTTGCCGTGAGCGCCGTGGCGCTCCCCCGCAGCACCGCCCGGAATCCCCATCGGCGCAGTATCGGCGTTGCCACGGCCTTGACCGCGAGGTTGCCGACGAAGACCCACAGCGTGATCGACCCGGCCCGCACCGCCGACCAGCCCCACGTCTCCTGGAACATGAGCGGAAGCAGGAACGGCACCGCACTGACCGCCATCCGGAACAGGCCGCCGCTGACGAAGGCAATCCGCATCGAGTGGATTCGCAGCACGCGCAGGTTGAGCAGCGGATGTCGCGCGCGGCGCAGGTGCGCCACCGCGAACGCCAGCGCGATCAGGGACGCGCACCCGGTACTCGCGGTGGTCTCCCAGCTGGCCGACCCGGTCGACAGCGACGCCGACGTCCAGGTGAGCAGGCCCAGGCCGATACCGGTCCATCCGAAACCGGCCAGGTCGAGATCCGGCGGCCGCGGCCCAGTACCGCGGTCGAGCAGCCAGAAGCCGGCCACCAGCACGGCGGCGCCGATCGGGACATTGATAAGGAAGATCCAGCGCCAGCTCGCATAGGTGGCCAGTGCCCCGCCGAGCAGCGGTGCGATCACGGGGGCGACCAGCGCCGGCCAGGTGAGGTAGGCAACCGCGCGGTACATGTCGGCTTTGCCAGTGGTCCGGAACACGGTGAGCTGCCCGACCGGCACCATCATCGCGCCGCCCAGCCCCTGCAGGGCCCGGAACACGACAAGCTCGGCGAGGTCGCCGCTTACCGCGCAGAGAACCGACGCGCCGGCGAACAACACGACGGCCGCGAGCATGACCCGGCGGCTGCCGAAACGATGGGTAAGCCAGCCGCTCAGCGGTACGAATACCGCGACTGACAGCAGGTATGACGTGACCGCGATACCGATGGACGATGCCGACGCATGCAGGCTCCGCGCCATGGCCGGCGCGGCGGTGGCGATAATCGTCGCGTCGAGATTCTCCATGAACAGCGCCGCGGCTACGAGCAACGCGACCGGGCGGCGCAATCCCGCCCGGGAGGCCTGCGGCTCGCTGCCGTCCACAACACATCCCGCCTCGTTGAGCCGCCGCGAGACGACGACCGTTCGGCCCGTGGGGTTCGCTTGTTATCGTCCCCCGCGGCTGATAGTTCTTCTGGATGCGCGAGGAGGCAGCGGTGATTCCCTCAGTCAGCCGCGAGACGCTCCGTGGAACCTGGGGAACCGTGCTGCTGCCGATCGCCGACGCGGATCGCATCGATCTCGCCGCGATCGCCGCCCAGCTCGACGTGCTCACCACCAGCGGCCTCGACGGCATCTACAGCAACGGCACGGCGGGCGAATTCTTCACCCAGGATGAGGACGAATTCGACGCCGTCGCCCAGCTCCTGGCCGATGCGTGCCAGGCCGCCGGGCTGGCCTGCCAGATCGGCGCGAGCCATCCCAGCGCCCAGGTCTGCCGGGCGCGAATAGAACGGGCCGCCCGGCTGCGCCCGTCCGCGATCCAGGTGATCCTGCCGGACTGGCTGCCGCTGTCCTGGCCCGAGGTTCTCGATGCGGTGGCCGGATTCGAGCGCGCCGCCGACGGAATACCCCTGGTGCTCTACAACCCGCCACACGCCAAGACCCGGCTGACTCCCGGTCAGCTCGGCGAGCTTGGCCGGGAATTTCCCGGCCTGATCGGGGTGAAGGTCGCCGGAGGCGACGCCGGGTGGTGCCGCCGGGCCCGGTCGGAGGTCGGCGATCTCGCCCTGTTCGTCGCCGGCCACACCCTCGCCACCGGCCGGGCGAACGGGGCGGATGGCGCCTACTCCAACGTCGCCTGCCTGAGCCCGCCCGGAGCCGTGCGGTGGGGCGCGCTGATGGCGGCTGACAGCGCGGCCGCGCTGGCCCTCGAAGGCCGTATCCAAGCCTTCCTGGATACGCATGTGCTGCCGTGGCAGCGGGAGGGGCTGGGCAATGCGGCCCTCGACAAGGGGCTCGCGCACGCCGGCCGGTGGGCACCGATCAGCACGCGGGTGCGCTGGCCTTACGCGTCGATGCCGGAGGAGGCGGCCGAACGGCTCGGCGACATCGCACGCACGGAACTGCCCGAGCTGTTCGAGCACCTTACTTGACGGCTCCGCTGGTCAGTCCGCGGATCAGCCCGCGCTGGATGAACACCGCAAGGATGAGGACAGGCAGCACGACGAGCAGGCTGCCCGCGGCCATCGCGCCCCAGTCGGAGGACTCGATCCCGACGTAGGTGTAGATGGCAACGGGCGCCGTCGTCGTATTCTGGTTGGTCAAGACGAGGGCGACGAAGTACTCACCCCAGCTCGCGATGGCGACGAGGATGCCGACCGTGACGACCGCCGGCCACATTACCGGCAGCACGACGAGCCGGAACGCACGTGACCGGTTGCAGCCGTCGATCATCGCCGCCTCCTCGAGTTGCACCGGCAGATCGCCGAAATAGCTGCGCATCATGAAGATGGTGAAAGGCAGCAGTCCGATCTCATAAGCGAGCACGAGCGCAAGATACGAGCCGGAGATCCCGATCTTCAGGTACTCGACGTACAGCGGGATGATGAACACGATCACTGGCGTCACGTAGGCGATGACCAGCCACGAAGTGATGAACTGCTTGCCCCTGAAGCTCGCGCGCGCGAGTGCGTAGCCAGCCGGCACACCGAGAACGAGCGCGACCGCGGTCGAGAAGAACATGAGGATCGCGGAGTGCCCGAGGTCGGCCAGGAATTGCGAGTGGAGCAGTGTGTGGAAGTTGAGCCAGGTCGGGTGGAACGTGAAGGTCGGCGGCGTTGCGTAGGCATCCTTTGGTGTCTTGAACGCCGTCAGCACGACCCATATGACCGGCAGCAGGACGAACCCGAGGAACAGGAGCAGCACGACGTGCGAAGCGAACGAGGCAGCCAGCTTCCGCCGGCTGCGCGGGCGCCGGCGTCCGGCGGCATCGTAGGTGGCCATTTCTCGCTTCCCTAGATCTCGCGGCGGCGTGTCAGGAGGTAGATGACGCCAAGCGGAATCGCCATAGCCACAATGAGCAGAACCGCGAGCGTCGACCCGTAGCTGATATTCCCGTACGTGAAGACGGTTTGATAGATGTAGTAATTGAGCGTGGTTGTCTTCGTGCCGGGGCCGCCGCCGGTCAGGATCTGGATCAGGCCGAACTGCCGGAACACGTCGACAGTACGGAAGATGACCGCAAATCCCAGCACGGGGCGGATCGCCGGCAGGATGATATACCTCACGACCTGCAGCTGCGACGCGCCGTCGATCCGGGCCGCCTCGAGCGGATCCTCGGGCATGCCGAGCAGCGCGGCGAGCACGAGCACCGCCACGATGGGCGCGCCGGTCCAGATGTCGGCGATGACGACCGATGGCAAGGCGAGGGTGGGGCTGGCCAGCCAGTTGGCCTGGGGGATGCCGAACACCCCCAGGATCGAGTTCACCCAGCCCGCACTGGTATCGAGCAGGGCCTTCCAGGAGACCGCGGCCGCGATTCCGGCGACCATCAGCGGGATGAGGTAGAGCACCCGGTAGACCGAGACGCCGCGCATCTTGCGGGCCATGAGAAGCGCGAGGATGGTCCCGATTAGCGCCTCGAGGACAACCGCGGCGACCGCGAACAAGAGCGTGACGAGGAGGACCGTGGGCACGTTCGGGTCAGAGAACAGCAACCGGTAGTTGCGCAAACCCGCCCAGCTGGCGACCGGGTTGGCCGAGGTATAGCTGGTGAAGCTGAGACCCAGGGCCGCGGCCAGCGGCACGATCGTGACCAGGAAGACGACGATAAACGCGGGGAGTGCGGCCAGGACGAAAAAGCGCCGATCGGAGCGCGACCGGGCACCGGGGCGCCGCCCGGCCGGGGATGTGCTCCTCGGCCGGGCGGCAGCCTGTCCCGATGGCACAGGCTCAAGCCTCTGCGTACCTGTTATTGGATGACTCCGCTCTGCTTCAGGATGGCCGTGATCTGGCTGTTCGCCGTCTTGAACGCGTTGTCCGGACTCGACTGACCCGAGATGATGTCCGAGAGCGCCACGTTCAGCGGCTGCTGGGCCTGATTGAACACCGAGGTCTGCGGAATCGCGTTCGGGTCGATGTGGGTCTGGATGTAGTTCAGGGACGTGAGCAGGTCACTCGGAATGCCCTCGACCGAAGAGGCCGAGCTTAGCACCGACGGGCGGGTGACCAGCGCGGGGATCTTCCCGTTGGTCAGCGCGCCTTGCTGGAAGGCCGGGCCGGACAAGAACGTCATCAACTTGTAGGCCGCGGTCTGGTGGGCGGCGTCGGAGTTCTGGTTGATGAACATGCCCCACGGCGCCGAGAGCTGGCACTTGCTCGGGTTGGTGGCAGGGCACGGGATTGACGCGTAGCCGACGTGCGCGACGGCCGGGCCCTGCGAGTTGAACACATACGACGCCGCAGCCGAGTCGTCGAGCCACATGGCGACCTTGCCGTTCTGCATCGCCGCCAGGCACTCAGGGTAGCCGTACGCCCCGACGCCCTTCGGCGCATCCTTGGTCATGAGGGTTGAGTAGTTGTTAGCGAACTGCAGCGCGGCTGGCTCGGTGAGACGCGGGGTGTAGTCGGGGTTAAGCCAGATGCCCTGACCGTTCGGCTGGTAGTTCAGGTAGTACAGCAGCATCATCTGGGCCGGGAAGCTGTTCGGGGCCGTGTTGCTACCGCGCAGGCAGATTCCGGCGTGGCTGGAGTTCGTCAGCTTGCCTGCGTCGGTGACCAGCGCCTGCATGGTCTGCGGCGGCCCGCTGATTCCGGCCTGCGCGAACATCTGCTTGTTGTAGTAGAGCAGCGGGCCGGTGCCGAACGCCGGCACGCAGTAGAGCGTTCCCTTCACGGTGCACTGCGTCATCGAACCCGGCGGCAGGCCGGCGAAGTCGTAGTTCGAGGGCGTCAGCGACGTGTTGTTCAGGAAGGGCTTGATCGGTGCTGCGCCCTTGAGCGATACGTACTGTGGCGTAAGGCTGGCCGGCACCTCATAGAAGTCGAAGGAGCTGTCGTGCGCGGTCTGCGCCGCCTGCAGCTTCGTGAGGATGCTCGCCTCGGGAATCTCCTGGAAGTTGACGGAGATCCCGGTGTCCTTGGTGAACAGGCCGAGTTGTGACTTCTGGTAGTCGTACAGCGGGTTTGACGCGGTCCAGACCGTGATCTGCTTGGCGGCAGCTGCCGACGCAGGCGCTGACGTCGAGCCCCCGCTCGAACTGCTCGAGCTACAGGCCGCGAGGGCCAGGCAGGCGACCGCCAGGGCCGCTGCGACGACGCGTCGTTTTCGAGACCGCACGGACCCCACGGATGCCTCCAGGTAAATCAGTAAGATTGATGACAACTGACGATTGACGATAGGTTCATTTCGTTACTACACCTCGACTCAGCCCAAAACAAGCTCTGCGGCTGTAACGTAACCATCACGCGCAGGGTCTGCGAAACCACAGGCACGGGGCCATAGATCCTCCGGCAACAGCCAATTGCCACGGGAAAAAGTACCGCCGGTTGTCGACCACCTCCGGCATCTAGTCGCGGGGTCTGGCGGCCACCGCCCGGCTCTACGTCACGACAAGCACCCTCATAGTTACTTGTCAATGACTGCTTGTTGACAATATCCAGTATGGGCACGGTCGTCCGGGTAGAGGACATCCGGGCCGGCGACGCCTCCGGCCGGATCCGTACCTGCCTCAGGAGAGCAGGAACGTCTCGGCCATCGCGCGCGCACTGTGCGAGGGAGCCGGCGAGGGCTCCGGTTCGAACAAGCGCGAGCAAATGCGGTTGTAGGCGGCGCTGATGTGCTCTGCCACCGCAGCAGCGGCGACCGACTCGCGACCCGAGCGAATCGCCTCTAGCAACTGCCGGTGCTCCTCGACGACAGTCGCGCGCCAGTCTGAGGGGGCCGGCTTGCGCGAGAGCATGCACCAGTACACCTGCATGCGGATGCTGCACCAGCTCTCGTAGAGACGCTCATGGTGAGCCGCCTTGAATATGTTGTCGTGAAAACCCAGGTCTAGGCGCCCGCCGACGGCATCCGTCGGTCTCCTACGTACGCCGACCCTCAGCTCGGCCAGCGACTCCTCGAGCGCGTCCAGGTCAGCGGGCTCGCCGCGCCTGATGGCCAGCCGGATCGCCAGCGCCTCGAGGGCCGAGCGCAGGCTGTAGATCTCGCCGACATCCTCGATCGACAGCCGCGCGACGGTGGCACCGCGGTGCGGGGCCAGGTCGACGAGCCCCTCGCGCTGCAAGATGAGCAGCGCCACTCGCACCGGCCCGCGGCTGACCTCGAGCATCTCCGAGATCTCGTCCTCGCGCAGGTGCTGGCCTGGGTGCACCTCGTCATCGAGGATCGCCTGCCGCAGCCTTTCGGCGACGACTTCACCCAGCGAGACGCGCGCCGCGGGCGCGGTCCGCAGCAGCTTGGAGTCGGACGGGGTGGAGTCCAGCCCGCGCGCAGGTCCGAACTGGTTTCGGAAGTTCCCCTCGGTCCGCTTCACGGGATCCTCAGACTAACATCGTTGCCTGTTAACGACAAACATAATACAGGGCGGCACGGCGCATCCACGGCCGCCGGCCGCGAGGGTTACCTGGCGGCGGCATCGCGCAGGGCCAGAGCGTCGAGGACCTCTCCCGTGAGGTAGTCCGCCCGGCTCATCAGCGGCTCGCGGACCCCTCCCAACTCGACGCTGTGCAGGTAGGTGGCGATCTGTTTGAACGCCGCGATCCATTCCATACCCGGCGCGCAGCCGAGCACCGCCGCTCGCACGCTGAGCACGATAGCGAGCAGCCGGTTCGCCTCGGAGTAATCGCCGGCTCGCGCGGCCACGCAGATGCGGGCGAGCTCACCGGGCAGCAGGTTGCCCATACCCGCGATGGTGCCGGAGGCGCCCCCGCGCACCGCATCGACAATCGTCGATTCCTCGCCGACCATCACCGACTTGCCGGCGTCGATCACAGCCCGGGTGTAGGCCAGATCGCCGCCGCTGTCCTTCGCGCCCCACAGGTCGAGGTCGGCTATCACGCGCATCGGGACCGCGGGCGCGAACCCCGGTATGTGATAGGCCACCAGCGGTATGCGCGCGGCTTCAGCCATGACCTCGAAGAAACGCACCAGCCCGTCGCCGTCACCGTTGCGCTCGCGGAAATAGAACGGCGGCAGCACGAGCACCGCCGCAAGCCCCAGGTCGTTGTAGGCCTGCGCGCAGCGTACGGCGTCGGTCGTCGAGTTCTCCGTGACCGATCCGATCACCTCGACGTTCGGCAGGTCTAGCGTGAGCGCGCGCGCAGCCGCGATCTTCTCGTCCACGCTCATCGATGGACCTTCGCCGGTGGTCCCGAAGAGCATGACGCCCCGGGCTCCCTGCGTGACGGTCCATGCGCAGTGCGCAGCCAGCGCGTCGCGATCGACGTGGCCGGAGTGGTCGAAGGGGGTGATAACCGGTACGAAGAGGTCCTCGATCAAAGGGTCTCCCGAGCTCAGTTTCTGGTCGCTTCAGCCAAACAGCACTATTATTAATTGTCAACAGTCACGAACGGGCGAGGGTTCATGAGTTCGACCTGTCCTGGAGCGGTCGCGGGAGTACCGGCTGCACTGCCGGAGTCCGCGGATGTAGAACCCGGTTTCGCTACGTTAGGGCAGCGAGCCACGCGCGCCCGGATTCATGGCGACGGGTATCGAGGCGCCCGACCGCTACTTCTACCCCGGGGGCCGAACTCGCGAGGGAGCCGGTTCACCGCTCGGCTGAGATGTTATGATTCCGCATATCATACACTGTTGACAATTGGTGATTAATGCTAGATTCTCGGCCGTGGGCCGTCAACAGGACAGGCACCGCATATGTCGATGGGGTTGAGTCCATGGCGAGCGGCGAGACCCGGCTGGTCGTCCAGCGCTTCTCAATCGACGAGCTCGAGGACGCTGCCGTGCGCGTGCTGGCCGGCTTCGGTGCGCCCCCCGACCTGGCCGAGCTGACCGCGAGATCGCTGGCCCAGTCGAACCTGCTCGGCCACGACTCGCACGGCATCATCCGGCTGCTGCAGTACGCGGCCTGGGTCCGCGACGGCCAGATCCGGGTGACGGCCCGGCCGGAACAGGCCCGGCGGCTCGGCGCCACTGCCCTGGTCGATGGCAACTGGGGCTTCGGCCAGCCGACCGCACGCATGGCGACCGACACGGCGATCGAACTTGCGGCGGCTAACGGCGTTGGTGCTGTCGCTGTCGCACGCTGCAACCACATCGGCCGGCTCGGCGAGTACGTCACGCGGATGGCGGACGCAGGCTGCATCGGGCTGGCGTTGTGCAATTCCGGTCCGGTGGTCGCCCCGGCCGGAGGCACCCGCCGCACGTTCGGAACCAACCCGTTCGCCTGGGCCGCACCGCGCGCCGGAGCTGTCCCGCTCGTGCTCGACTTCTCCACGGCCGGAATCGCTGAAGGCAAGGTGCAGGTGGCGATGGCGCAGGGCGAGCGACTGCCCGACGGAATGATCATCGACCGGAACGGCGCGCCGAGTACCCGGCCGCAGGATCTCTACGACGGCGGTGCGCTGCTTCCCTTCGGCGGACACAAGGGCAGCGGGCTGTGCCTGATGATCGAACTGGTGGGCGGGCTGCTCACCGGCATGGGCACCGCGCCGATGCCGGACTATGCCGGCGGCAACGGCACCCTGTTCATCGCCCTGTCGATCGAGCGATTCACCCCCCTGGACGCGTTTGCCGAGGGCGCCGCGGCCTTCGCCAGCCGGGTAACGCAGTCCCAGGACGGCGGCGTCGAACCGGACGTGTTCCTGCCCGGTCAGGTCGAGCAGCAGGTCGCCGCCGAACGGTCCGTAACCGGCGTTCCGGTTCCCGACGCCACGCGTCGCGACATCACCGAACTCGCCGAATCCATCGGCGTTGACCTCGGACGTCTCGCCCTGCACCGCCTGGGCCGAACGCTGGAAAGCGGGAGCTGAATGACGCAGCCGCGCGGTGCCGCTGACCGTCCGACCATCGTCATAGCGGCGGGGATCTTTCCCGACCCCGGCCGGATCACCGAGCACTACGGGAGCGCCTGTGCCACCGCGTTCGCCGACCTCTCGAGCGCCGAGGGAATCGCCACGCGCACAGCCCGCGCCGACGCCGTGGTCATCGCCACCCAGCGGCTAGACCCCGATCGGCTGGCCGCGCTGGCCAATAGCGTACGGGTGATCGGACGGGCCGGCGTCGGGCTGGACGCGATCGACCTTGACGCCGCCAAGCGGCTCGGCATCGGCGTGATCAACCAGCCGGCGTACGGCGCGCTCGAGGTCGCGAGCCACGCGGTCGGCCTGATGATCGCCGCGTACCGCAAGTTCACTGTCACGGACAGCTACGTCCGCGCCGGCTGGTCTGGTCCGCTCTCACTCGCGCCAATGCAGCCACTCGACGAGCTGACTCTCGGGCTGGTCGGTTGCGGCACGATCGCGACGCAGGCGGCCCGCATGTGCGCATCGGTGGTCGGCCGCATCCTCACCTTCGACCCGTTCGCGGCCGAGATTCCGGCCTTCGTCGAGCGGGTGGACAAGCTCGACGACCTGCTGATCCAGAGCCAGCTGCTGAGCCTGCACGTGCCGCTATCCGCGCAGACGCGAGGCTTGCTCGGGGCGCGTGAGCTCGCCCTGCTGCCGGACGGCGCGGTGGTCGTCAACGTCGCTCGCGGGGGCATCCTCGACGAGAATGCGCTCGCCGGGGAACTGAATTCGGGGCGTCTCGGCGGCGCGGGACTCGATGTGTTCGCGCAGGAACCGCTGCCGGGCGACTCACCGCTGCTGAGCACGCCGAACACGATCCTCAGCCCGCACGTCGCCGGATATTCCGAACGGTCGTCCTGGCGGCTGGCGAGTTGGACCATCGAGGATGTGCTCGGCTACCTGGCCAGCGGCTCCATCGAACACGGCAAGGTCGTCGTCGCCGGCACACGCTGACCGCAGGCCGCTGTTACCCACTGACCTGCTAAGACATCATGATTCCCTACTTCAGCAGCTGGCGGGCCATGACCATGCGCTGGATCTGGTTGGTGCCCTCGTAGATCTGGGTGATCTTCGCGTCGCGCATCATCCGCTCGACCGGGTAGTCGTTGACGTAGCCGTAGCCGCCGAGCAGCTGCACC
>NZ_DATNGK010000032.1:0-3252 GCF_035605935.1 Actinocrinis sp.
CCCGGCGTTTGCCGGACAGAACCCGTCGCACTGGTACGTCGCGTCGTACTTCACCGTCGTGATCGCCTCGACCGGCCTGGTCATGCTGCCGGTGCACTTGGCGGCTTATCGGGAGCGTGGCGTGATACGCCGGTTCGCGGCTGCCGGCTTCCCGCGCTGGTCGTTCGCGTTGGCCGAAATGGTCATCGGATTGGCCACGATAGCTGTGGCCGGCGCCGTCCTTCTCGTCGTTGCCGCGCCGGTCTACGGCATCCCGTCGGTGCACCACGCGGGGCGGGTGATCGCCGGACTCGGGTTTGGTTCGATCGGCTTCGTAAGCATCGGGGTGCTGCTCGGTTCGCTCCTACCGAGCGCGCGGGCGGCCCAAGCAGTCGGCTTGATGCTCTTCTTCCCGTCGTTCCTGCTCGGTGCCGGCGGTCCGCCGCCGCATGTGATGGGGTCAGCGTTGCGTCACGTCGCCGACGTTCTGCCATTGACCTGGGTCACCAAATCGATTCGCGAGCCCTGGCTCGGTATCGGTACAGCGACACCGGCGCTGATCGCGGTAGCTGGGCTCGCCGTCGTGGCGACATATGTCGCGGTGCGGCGCACGGCCCTGTAAATGTAGGCATTGACTTGTGACTGACCTGACGCTCATGCCGGAGCCGCTCCCTCGCGCTGCGAGGTGGGCGGTCTTCGGCGTGTTCGCGCTTCTGGTCGTTGTCGGAGTAGTCCGGCGCGCGGGCGACCGCCCCATCCTTGCCCTCGTGTTCGGTCTGGCCGGGCTGGTTCTCGGCGCGGCGGCGTTCTTCGCGTCGCGCACCTGGATGCTGCCGGCGGCGGCCGGGGCTGTCGCGGCGGTCGCCGTCGTGTGCAACGGCCAGCCCTCCAATGTCGGCTGGTTCGCCGTGATCGTGCTGGTCGGCTGGGCGGCGCTCGCGGCACCCATGCTCGTCACCGTCGTGCTCGCGGTTGGGACGGTTCTCCTCTTGTTCGGCGAATTTCTTTTCACTGTGCAAGACCCAGGTTGGTTCGGCTGGATTGGCGGCACCGTTTTTGCCTTCGTCGGCTGCACGTTCGGCCGACGGCAACGCGACCTGCTCGTGCAGCTGCGCGAGGCGCAGGCCGGTCTGGCGCAGCGCGCGCAAGCCGAGGAGCGCAATCGCATCGCCCGCGAGATGCACGACGTGATCGCGCACAGCCTCACAGTGTCGCTGCTGCACGTGTCATCGGCCCGGCTCGCACTTGCCGACGACCCGGACGAAGCAGCGCGGGCGTTGGCCGAGGCCGAACGGCTCGGCCGCGAGAGTCTCGAGGAGGTGCGCCACGCGGTCGGCCTGATGCGCGGACCGACCGATCGGATGCGGCCGTTGCCGGGCGGTAGCGACATCACCGGCCTGGTCGAGCAATTCCGTGGCGCCGGCGTCGACGTGCGCCTGCACCTGGACGGCGACATCAGTGCGATGCCGGCCACCGTCGGGTTGGCCGCCTACCGAATCGTGCAAGAGAGCCTCACCAACGCCGCGAAGCATGCACCGCAGGCCGCCTGCACGGTATATGTCGCCGTCACCGACTCGACCGTGCAAGTGACGGTCGACAGTTCCGGTCCGCCCACCGCGGGGACGGGCCTCGGGCTGCTCGGCATGCGCGAACGCGCCGAGGCGCTGGGCGGACAGTGCGAGGCCGGTCCGGGCGGCAGCGGTTGGCTGGTGCACGCCGCCTTGCCCATGCACGCGACGCACGGAGCGGCGAAGTGATCCGCCTCCTCATCGTCGACGACCAGGAACTCGTCCGGGCCGGCCTCCGCGGCATCCTGCGGGAGCGGTACGGCTTCGACATCGTCGGCGAATGTGCTGACGGGTCCGGCGTCGCCGCCGCCGTGGTTCGCCTGCAACCCGACGTCGTGCTGATGGACGTCCGCATGCCCGTCGTCGATGGCGTGGCCGCGACCAAGGCGATCGGCCGGGTCACCGACCCACCACCGGTGCTGGTACTCACCACGTTCGACGACGACGAGATCCTCGCGGCCGCGCTTCGGGCCGGCGCATCGGGCTTCCTCCTCAAGGGCGTACCGGCCGAGGACCTACAGCGCGCGGTACGCACAGTTGCTGAGGGCGGGGCCTGGCTGGATCCTGCGGTGACGGGGCGGGTCCTTACCGCCTATCGCGCGGCGCCTGATGTCTCTTCCCCCGCCGAGAGCCTCGATGTCCTCACCGCGCGTGAGCGCGAGGTGCTCGCGCTCATCGGGCAGGGCATGTCCAACGCCGAGATTGCCGCCTACCTCGTGCTCGGCGAAGGAACGGTGAAGAGCCACGTCAATCACGTCTTCACCAAGCTCGACCTGCGTGATCGAGCGGCGGCGGTGGTCCTCGCGTTCGACAGCGGCCTGGTGAGCCCACGCCAGAAGCCGACCGAGTGACGCCGTGTGAGGCGGGTTCAGACCTTCTGGACAACAACGCCCGGGCGGACCTCGGCCATGACGTCGATCGCGACGCTGCCGGCCACCGGAACCGCTACGGCCGCGGCCGAGAGGGCAGCGGCATCGGCCAGCAGCTCGGGCCACGGGTCGTGCCGGGCAAGCCCGCGGGCGATCGCGCCGGCGAGCGCATCACCCGCGCCGGTTTGGTTGCCGCGTATCCGCCGTGGCAGTCGAACGTCAAATACGGCCGAGGGGGTGACCGCGACGAAACCCTCGGCGCCGAGCGACACGATCCCGGCCTCGGCCCCGCTGTCGCACAGTAGCTGGGCGGCGTCGCGTGCGTCCTGGCGTGTGCTGACGGGCCTCCCGAACAGGTGGGCGACCTCGGCCGCATTGGGTTTCGCCACGTCGGGTCGCGCGCCGAGTGCGTGCCGCAGCTGCTCGCCTTCAGCGTCAAGTACCACCGCCGCGCCGTTCGCGCGGGCGATTGCCACGAGTTCGGCATAGGCGGTGTCCGGGCACCCGGGTGGCACGCTGCCGGACGCGACGACAACGCGCCCTGCCTTGGCAATCTCGTCGAACGCGGCGGTGAACGCGGTCCATTCGGCAGCGCTCACCGGCGGCCCCGGTTCGTTGAACACCGTCGCATCTCTGGCGTCGACGACCGTCACCGTGCGGCGTGATTGCCCCGAGATCAGCGTGAACGCGGCGGGCAATCCACTGCGTTGCAGGTCCGCCGCGATTTCCGCGCCAGTCGCGCCACCGCACAGGCCTGCGACGGTTACCGGCTCGTCCAGTTGATGCAGCACGCGGGCGACGTTGACGCCCTTGCCGCCGGCGCGGGCGTGCACCTC
>NZ_DATNGK010000033.1:0-14614 GCF_035605935.1 Actinocrinis sp.
CCGGAGTTCAGGACGGCCGCCCTGACTCGATCGCGGGCCTCGTTGAGCACTGAATCGGGCAGGCCGATGAGGGTGAATTTGGGCAGGCCGGACGCCGCATGCGCCTCGACCTCGACCGGGGTGCCGCGCAGGCCGAGCAGACCGACTGACCAGGCGCGGCCGAATCCGGTCATGGCTGCACCGCAGGCGAGTCGTGGCTGAGGCGGAAGAACTGAAGCGGTAGGCACACCGGTGCGTGTGCGTGTGCGTCAGGCGGCAGCCAGCAATAGGGAGACATCGATAGCTCCAGATCGTGAGGAGGAAGAGAAGAAAGCAGGGGAGGGCAAGAGGCGTCTGGCACGTGCGATCGCAACGCGGAGGGCGTTCTCGTACCGGACGTACGGCAGCGCCCATCCGGAGATCCGGCAACGTAGCGAGCGTGAGTGAGAGGCGCCGCGGCCCAGCCGATAGTTCTAAAACACGCCTAGGCCACGCCGACGAGGTGGTCGAGGCTGCGCAACGGATACGGAGGTCGTGGGCCGGTGCGGATCGCGATGACGTCGATGCGCAGGCGGGCGGATCGCGGGAGAGGAGGCGAGGCGCCACGCTGCTGCTCGCGGAGCCATCGGGCCGCCAGCAGTCTCAGCCGCGCGGCCTTTTCTCGGGTGACCGCCTGCGCCGGGTGGGCGAGCAGGTCACCGGCTCGCGTCTTGACCTCGCAGGCGACCACGATCCTGCGGTAGCGCGCGACGAGATCCAGTTCTCCGCGCAGGTCTGAATCTCGACAGACCCAGTTGCGAGCCAAGATCTGATAGCCCGCGCCGAGCAGATAATGCGCGGCCGCCTCCTCGCCGTATCGACCGAGCCAGTGGCCCCATTGCCAACTGCCGGGTTGGCCGTGGAGCCCGCTCGTGACGCCGGCTTCGCCGCGCGCGCGGCGGTGCGCCGCTAATACTGCCGCTGTTCCCATCGTCCTGCCCGCTTTCCCATGCTGCGTTCCATGGACTCGGCTCGCGCCGACGCCGGACTTTTCCGGCAAGATCCACGATGCGGGATCAAGAGGGACAATGGGGCAAGAATCTTTCAGGCTGTGGATAACTCAGCCGGAGCGGCTTCTGACCAGGGCGATCGCGGTCAGTCGGTGGGGACCTCCAGGTCCGACTTGGCCAGCTCCTCGACGTTGACGTCCTTGAACGTCACGACCTTCACGTTCTTCACGAAGCGGGCCGGGCGGTACATGTCCCATACCCACGCGTCGGACATGGTGACCTCGAAGTACACCTCGCCGTCGGCCGAGCGCACGTCCAGGTCCACGTGGTTGGTGAGGTAGAACCGCCGCTCCGTCTCCACGACGTAACGGAAGAGCCCGACCACGTCCCGGTACTCCCGGTAGAGCTGAAGCTCCATCTCGGTCTCGTACTTCTCGAGATCCTCGGCGCTCATTCCCGCGCTCCCCTAAAAGTCCAGTCGAGCTCGTGAACCGGCTTCGGCGACTGCGCCGAAGTCCAGGAGATCGCCCTGGGCGGCTTGGGCGCTCCCTTCCCCATTCTGACCCACAATCGCTGCTGCGGTGTCCAGTCCCGCCTGTCCCCCTTCCGCCACGGGGCTTGGCCGCGCCCCGGGCACGTTCGCGTAGGAGCGCCGATGCTCGGGGCACGGGCCGTGCTCGTCTAGCGCGGCCTGGTGCGCAGCCGTCGAGTACCCCTTGTGAGCTGCGAAACCGTAGCTGGGGTGGGTTTCGTGCAACTCGACCATGATCCGGTCGCGGGTCACCTTCGCTATCACCGAGGCGGCCGAGATGCAGGCGGCCAGCCGATCGCCCTTGACCACAGCTTGACTGCGGATCACCACGCCGGGCACCGCGAAGCCGTCGAACAGGATCAGGCCCGGTGCCTGCGACAGACCCGCGACCGCCTGCCGCAGCGCCGCGTAGTTGGCCTGCTGCACACCCATCCGGTCCACCTCGGCGGCGGGGATGATGGCCACGGCCCAGGCCGCGTGCTGGACGATCTGCTCATATGCGCGCTCGCGGGCCGCAGCAGTCATCAGCTTCGAGTCGTTCAGGCCCTCGGGCCGCAGGTCGGGCGGCAGGATTGCGGCGCCGGCCACCAGCGGGCCGGCGCACGCACCGCGTCCTGCCTCGTCCGCTCCCGCGACCGAGGCGAAGCCGTAAAGCCGCAGCGCCGCCTCGTATGCGTAGAGGTCCTGCCCGCTGTCGAGGGTTGGCGGCAGCGGGATGCCGAGGTCGAGAGGCTGCTGGAGCGCTGACACGTAATCAGATTAGCTACTCGTGCGCCTGTTGAGCCTTCCGGGCAAGCTTGCGCAGCTTTCGGCGCCGCCGCAGCAGCGTCACGGGCAGCGCGCCGACCGTCGCCACGGCCGGGATTCCGCCGGGCGCGGACAGCACGGACAGGCCGGTCTGCTTGAACGTGTTGGGCACCGGCAGCGTGCCCCAGTGACTGAGCGGCCAGATGATCACATCGGCCCGGCCGACTACCGCGCTGACCGGGATGGTGCCGCCGTTGAGTGACTGGTGCGCGCGGGAGTCCTCAGAGACTCCGCGATGGTCGCCCATGACCCATAGGCGGCCCTGCGGGACCGTGATGGCGAACGTGCCGTCCGGACCGGAGCCTGCCTGGTCGCCGGGATACAGGTACGTCTCGTCGAGCGGTACGCCGTTGACCGTGATCTGGCCCTGCGCGTTACAGCACACCACGCGATCCCCGCCGACGCCGATCACGCGCTTGATCAGGTCGCCGTTGTCCTGCGGCAGCACGCCGACGAAGGTGAGCGTCTTGGTCAGCCAGTTGCTGCTCGACGTGGTCTCCTCCGGGCCGAGCCAGCCGCCCGGGTCCTGGAAGACGACCACCTGGCCGCGCTGCGGCTGCCCGCCGAGCCACACCGAGGCGCGGTTCACCAGTACCCGGTCGCCGATGGCGAGGGTGTTCTGCATCGAACCGCTCGGGATGTAGAACGCCTGGACCAGGAAGGTCTTGATCAGGAAGGCGAGGAAAAGGGCGAAGACGACGAGGAACGGCAGTTCCACGATGAACGGGCGTGGCTTCTTCGGGAACAGGAAGTGCCAGACCGCCGCGAACGGCAGCAAGATCCAGCCGAGGGCGGAACGCGGCTTGGCGCCCCCTTCTTCGCCGCCGCCGCTGCTTTCCGGCTGCGCCTGGTCCGGATCGTGATTCCCGGGCTCGTCGGCTGCGGCGTGGCCGTTGAAACCGGGCCCTGACACCTCCTCAGCGGCCGCGGTCCCCGGGTCCGGAGCGTGGGCGGCGAAGTCCGCCGAAGTCCCGAAGCCGTCCCGCGCCGGGTAGCCGCCATCGCCAGCGTGTCCGCGCGAACCGTCCCCATCGGTTCCGCGCCCACCGGTTACCGTCCCGGGCTGCCCCTGTGCGCCCAGTGCGTCCGGTCTGTCCAATGCCACGTCGCAACCTCGTGTCTGTTAGGAACCGTGTCGACCTAGCCCATCGCCACCCTCGCCGGCCTAGCAGCCGCACCGGGAACGCCCCGAGGAGCGCAGCGGTGGCGGGCAGCGCCGGAGCCGGAGGGAATGCGGCCAACGCCTTCTGGTGAAAGGTAGCCGGAACACCCAGTCCGCCGGCGCGGCTTGGCGGCCAGATCAACACGAACGCGTGACCCACCACGTCGCTGATTGGCACAGTACCGTCAGATCCACCGGTCATGTGGTATCTGGAATCGGCCGAGTCCCCGCGGTTGTCGCCCATCACCCAGATCCGGCCGGGTTTGACGGTGACGTCGAAACGGATGGCGGACGGTTGCGCGCCCGGGAAGAGATAACCCGTCTCGTCGAGCGGTACCCCGTTGACCGTGATCCGCCCCTGGGCGTCACAGCACACCACGCGATCTCCGGGCACCCCGATGACCCGTTTGATCAGATCGTGCTCGTTCGCGGACGGCAGCAGCCCGACGTAGGTGAAGACGCCCTTTACGTCACGCACTATCGGGTTGTCGCTAACCGGTGTCACGGTGCCCTCAAGCCAGCCCCCGGGATCGTGGAAGACCACGATCTGACCGCGTTGCGGCTGGGCGCCGAACCATGGCGAGAACTTGTTCACCAGCACCCGGTCGCCCGGCAGGATCGTGTTCTGCATCGACTGGGATGGGATGAAGAACGCCTGAACCATAAACGACTTGATGCCGAGGGCGAGGAGCAGGGCGATGCCGAGCAGGATGGGAATCTCCCGCCACAGCTTGATCGGCTTGAGCCGGCGTCGCCGCCCCTTACCCACGCCGGTCCTCCAGTCGCCTCGCACCGCGCCGCGCGCTGGTGTCACCAGCCTCGCAGACTACCGATTCCGCCTGAAGAAAGGCGAACACCCCCGGTTCCCGAGGGTACCGAGGGTGACACGGGAAAAGTAGGCCGCCGGTTCTGCGGAATCCGGCGAACCGGCCGAACTACCGCGCGTAGTCGACCTTCTCCTTGATCTTCGCCTTCTTACCGCGCAGGTCACGCAGGTAGTAGAGCTTGGCACGGCGCACGTCGCCGCGGGTGACGACCTCGATCTTCTCGATCACCGGGGTGTGCACCGGGAAGGTGCGCTCCACGCCGACGCCGAAGCTGATCTTGCGGACGGTGAAGGTCTCACGCACGCCCGCGCCCTGGCGGCGGATCACCACGCCCTTGAACACCTGGACTCGGGAGCGGTTACCCTCGACGACCCGGACGTGCACGTTGAGCGTGTCACCGGGCTGGAAGGCGGGTACGTCGGAGCGCAGCGACTTAAAGTCGAGCTCGTCTAGCTTCTGCATCGTGGTCTCCTCGCAGGTGCCACAGGTCACCCACGGCTTCGGTGGTTAGCGTGATCGTCGAGCCTCGACCGTGCTGCGCGCTTCGCTCCCCCCATGGCAGGAGTGGCGCGGACCGCGGGGTAACGCGGCCGGTCGGGCCGACGGGTCAGTCTCTCACGCGGGAGGCTGATCGGCGAAATCGTCCGCAGCACGGTCATCGGTCGGCTCGTTCGCAGCCGTTTTGCCGTCAACTGCCTTGTCGTCGATAGCGATGTCCGGCACGAGACGGTCGCCCTCGATGTGCCAGCCGAGTGCCGCGAGCGCTATGCGGTCCTTTTTGTCGAGCGCGGCCGGGTCGAGCCGGGCGAGCAGTTCCGGCCGATGGGCCGCGGTCCGCGCGAAGGCCTGGTCGCGCCGCCAGCGGGCGATCGCTCCGTGATTGCCGGAGGTGAGGATCTCGGGCACGACACGGCCGCGCCATTCGGCCGGCTTGGTGTACACCGGGCCCTCCAGCAGGCTTTCCATCGCGCCGGCGGCAAAGGAGTCATCACGCACTGACTCGGCGTTGCCCAGTACACCGGGCAAGAGCCGCCCGATCGCCTCGACCATGACGAGGACCGCGACCTCTCCCCCGGCAAGCACGTAATCACCGATGGAGAGTTCTTCTACAGGCATCCGCTCGGCTGCCGAGTCGATAACGCGCCGATCGATGCCCTCATACCGCCCACAGGCAAAGATCAGCCACGGTTCTTCGGCAAGCTGCGCTGCCTTGCCTTGAGTAAAGGGGCGTCCGCTTGGCGTCGGTACGACGAGCGTGGGCAGCACCTCTGGCGATTCGGGTGCGACGTCCGCGATCACCGCATCGAGCGCTTCACCCCACGGCTCGGGCTTCATCACCATGCCGGGCCCGCCGCCGTAGGGCGTGTCATCGACGGTGCGATGGACGTCGCTGGTCCACGAACGCAGGTCGTGGGCGCGGACCTCCAGCAGACCGCGGTCCGCCGCCTTACCAATGAGCGAGACGCCTAGCGGTGCCAGGTACTCGGGAAAGATCGTGATGACGTCGATACGCACGAGGCCGCCTGTGGACGTTCGTTCTCAGGAGTCCGCGGCCGCGGGCTTCGGCGGATCGGCCAGCTCGAGCAGACCCTCGGGTGGATCGACGAGGACTGTCTGCTCCTCCAGATCCACGTCGGGCACGATCTCCTCGACGAACGGGATGAGCACTTCGCGGCCGTCCGGCCGGGTTACCGCGAACAGATCCTGTGTAGGTAGATGCAGCATCTCGGCGACGGTGCCGACCTCGCGACCGTCCACGGTCACCACCCGCAGTCCGACGAGCTGATGGTCGTAGAACTCTTCGGGGTCGTCCGGCAGTTCGTCCGGGTCCGTCTCGACGATGAGCATCGTGTTGCGCAGGCCCTCGGCGGCCATGCGGTCCTCAACGCCCTCGAACCGCAGCACTAAGCGGCCGCCCTGCACGCGCCCGGTGGCGACGGTGAGCGGACCGCGCCGGGCTGGGTCGGTCTCCAGCACGGCGCCCGGCGCGAAGCGCAGGTCAGGATCGTCGGTGCGGACCTCGATCGTGACCTCGCCGCGCAGGCCGTGCGCTTTGCCGATACGGCCGACGACGAGCCGCAGCGGTTCGCGCGGCTCGTCGTCGTGAGGTTCGATCGCCGTCATCTGGTCGGCTGGCATCCGGTCCGCGCGCTCAGCGGTAGCCGGGCGCTTCGACCAGGTCGATGCGCACCGCGCGACCCTCGAGCGCGCCGATCACGGTGCGCAGCGCCTTGGCCGTGCGGCCCTGACGCCCGATGACCTTGCCCAGGTCGTCGGGGTGCACCCGGACCTCGAGGATCCGGCCGCGGCGCAGCGCCCGATCCCGGACGACTACCTCGTCCGGGTGCTCGACGATGCCCTTGACCAGGTGCTCAAGCGCCTCTTCCAGCATCGGCTCAGGCCTCGTTGCCCGCGGCGGGGGTCTCGGCCTCAGCCGGCTTGGCGGCGGGCTCTTCGGCCGCCGGCTTCTCGGAACGCTTGCGCGAGGCGGTGGTGGCCGCCTTGGGCTCGTTCTCGGCCTCCTTGTGCGCGGCCTCGAACAGCGCCTTGCGGTCGGCCTTGGGCGCGGCGACCTTCATCGGCGGCGGAGCGGGCAGGCCCCGGAACTTCTGCCAGTCGCCGGTGACCCGGAGGATCGCGGCGACCGACTGGGTCGGCTGCGCGCCGACGCTGAGCCAGTACTGGACGCGGTCCGACTTCACCTCGATGAAGGACGGGTTCTCCTTCGGGTGGTACTTGCCGATCTCCTCGATCGCGCGGCCGTCCCGCTTGGTGCGGGCGTCGGCGATGACGATGCGGTACTGCGGCGTGCGGATCTTACCCAGACGCTTCAGCTTGATCTTGACTGCCACGGGAGTGGGATCTCCTGGATTCTCAATTCGGTTGGGTGGCCGAGCCGCCGCGTGGGGATTGCGGTTTTTCGGCCTCCCGGCGGACGCGGATCCGGCGGAGAGAGGGGCCGCGCGGTCCGAGTACTCGACCTGCCATTCTGCCAGACCGCGAGGGGTGCGAATTACCAAACCCTCGAACGGGGGCACAGCGCAGCCGGTTCGTAACGCCTAGGGCGCGCGAAGGTGCGTTACCGCACCGCCGAACACCCTAAGACAACTGCACACGCGCTAGCCGAGCATCTTCTTGAACTCGTCCGGCAGCTCGAAGTTCTCGCCGGAGTTGGGCAGCTGCGGCAGTGCCGGACCCGCGGCCGCCCGCTCCGCCTTCGCCTGCTCCTCCGCGGCGCGCTTCACCGGGTTGCCGGAGCGGCTGCGACCCTTCTTGCGAGCGGCCTGCGCATTCGCCTTCTGCTTGGCGGACATCCGACGGCCGCCGCCGGGACCGAAGCCCGGGATGCCGGGAATGCCACCGCGGCTCATCGTGCGCATCGCCTTCTGCGCCTCGAAGAACCGCTCGACCAGGTTGTTGACCGCGGAGACCGAGACGCCGGAACCGCGGGCGATACGGGCGCGGCGGGAGCCGTTGAGGATCTTCGGGTCCTCCCGCTCGGCCGGGGTCATCGACCGGATGATCGCGCTGACCCGGTCGATCTCCTTCTCGTCGATCTGGTTGAGCTGCTGGCGCATCTCCGCCATGCCCGGCAGCATGCCCAGGATCTTCTGCATGGAGCCGAGCTTGCGCAGCTGCTCCATCTGGGAGAGGAAGTCGTCCAGCGTGAAGCTGTCCCCGCCCATGATCTTGCGGGCCATCTGCTCGGCCTGCTGAGCGTCGAAGGTCCGCTCGGCCTGCTCGATCAGGGAGAGCATGTCGCCCATGCCCAGGATCCGGGACGCCATCCGGTCCGGGTGGAAGACGTCGAAGTCCTCGAGCTTCTCGCCGTTCGAGGCGAACATCACCTGACGACCGGTCATCTGCGCGACCGAAAGGGCCGCGCCGCCGCGCGCGTCGCCGTCGAGCTTTGTCAGGACAACGCCGTCGAAGCCGACGCCATCGAGGAAGGCCTGCGCGGTGGTTACCGCGTCCTGGCCGATCATCGCGTCGACGACGAAGAGGATCTCGTCCGGACTGACCGCGTCGCGGATGTCGGCGGCCTGCTGCATCAGTTCGGCGTCGATGCCGAGGCGTCCGGCGGTGTCGACGACCACGACGTCGTACATCTTGTCGCGAGCGTGCTGGATGGAGTCCTGCGCGACCTTGACCGGGTCGCCCACGCCGTTGCCCGGCTCGGGCGCGAAGACCGTGACGCCGGCCCGCTCACCGACCACCTGGAGCTGGGTGACCGCGTTGGGCCGCTGAAGGTCCGCGGCGACCAGCAGCGGGCTGTGCCCTTGCCCCTTGAGCCAGTGGCCGAGCTTGCCGGCCAGGGTGGTCTTACCGGAGCCCTGCAGGCCCGCGAGCATGATCACCGTCGGCGGGCGCTTGGCGTATCTGATCCGGCGGGTCTGCCCGCCGAGGATCGAGATCAGCTCCTCGTTGACGATCTTGATGACCTGCTGGGCGGGGTTGAGCGCCTGGGAGACCTCGGCGCCGAGGGCGCGCTGCTTGACCGCGGCCACGAACTGGCGCACCGCGGGCAGCGCCACGTCGGCTTCCAGCAGCGCGATGCGGATCTCGCGGCAGGTGGCGTCGATGTCCTGTTCGGACAGGCGGCCCTTGCCGCGCAGGGACTTGAAGGTCGCTGCCAAGCGGTCGGAAAGCGTGTCGAACACGGCGCCGTCAGATCCTCGCTGCTTTGAAGGGAGTGAAATTGTTGAGCACTGTCTTTGGTTTGGACTGCCTTGCTTGTGAAGCGCCGTGCCGCAGGGCTCGAGCGGTCCTCGAATGCTCCCACCGGTACGGCTGAAACAGTGGCGTCCCGCGGAACGAGACGCGTGCATCTTGGTCAAGGGTATCCGCAAGCGCTGCGTGGCTGGATCCGCCGCCGCTGAGTTGTCGGTGCTGTCGCCTATCGTGAGGGTCAGTCAAGCAGAGAGGTCGGTGGCGGCCATGGCGCCGAACCGGTACGCCGGTGCATGCAAGACCTGCGGGGAGGCGGTCCCCGAGCAGGGCGGCGAGCTGCGCAAAGAAGCAGACGCGTGGGTCGTCTACCACGTCGGATGCCTGCCCGCGCCGGCTCCCGGATGGCACACCGGACTGATCGGTTCCTACGACTGCGAGACGACCGGCACCGACCCGTTCACCTCGCGACTTGTCTCAGCAGCCTTCGTCACCTCGACCGGCGAGCGGCACGAATTCCTGGTCGATCCCGGCGTGGAGATCCCGGCCGAGGCTGCCGCGGTGCACGGGATCAGCACCGAGCAGGCCCGCGCGCACGGCACTGAGCCGGCCGAAGCGCTGGACCGGATCGCCGCGCTACTGGCCGCCCACCTGGCCAAGGGCGCTCCGCTGGTGGTTTTCAACGCGCCGTTCGACCTGACGCTGCTTGAGGCCGAGCTGGAGCGGCACGGCTTGCGGGCGCTGCGGGACCGGGTGGCGGCGGTGGGGCCGATCGTAGACCCGCTGATCATTGACCGGACCATGGACCGGTACCGCAAGGGCAGCCGGACGCTTGAGGCTCAGTGCGCGCACTACGGCGTGACCATTGAGAACGCGCACGACGCCTGCGCGGACGCGGTCGCCGCGATGGAGGTGGCCCGCGCGCAGGCGGTGCGGTTCCCGGAGGTGGCCGAGGCCAGCCTTACCGACCTGCACGCCCGGCAGAGCACCTGGAAGGCGGCCGCCGAGGCGGATTTCGCGCAGTACAAGGCCCGGCGTGGCGAATCCTTCACCCCCGAGCCGGGCTGGCCGATCCGGATTCCGCGGCCGGACGAGGCGCGCGGCATGCAGACCGCGCGGCCCCGCCGGCCGGAGGCGTCCTCCGGCGCTCCCACTCCCTCTGAGACGCCGTCAGCCGTCTGAGTAAAGCAGGACTGAGCAAAGCAAGGCTGAGCTGCTGAGACGTCTGGATCAGCCGTCCGAGCGCTTGCGGTGCAACGTGAAGGACTCGAGCGGGGCGATCGCTCCGTCCGGCTGCGCCACGGTGTAGTAGGTCACCCGGATCGAGGTCTGGCCGCCGGGCCGGTTGCCCGGGTCCACGTCGAAGGCCGCGAAGCCGTATGGGTGTGTCGGGTCCCGGAAGGCCGACCAAATCGCCTGCTCGGACACGTAGGTCGGCGTCTTCTTGCCGTTGCTGCCGACCGGCCCGACCGCCGTGATGACCTTGCCGGTGCCGTCGGTGAAGAACTTCGAGTTCGATGGCGAGTTTGTGCCACCTGCGCCGAGCACCATGTGCACCGTGCCCTGCGAGCTGTCGATGTCGTCGGTGGCGGAGGAGACCGGGTTCGGTGTCAGCGTCTCCGAGCCGGGCACGGTGCCACGCACGGCGAGGGAGCGCTCGTAGTCGTGTTCGTGCCCGCACAGCACCAGGTCCACCTCGTACTGGTCGAACAGCGGCCCCCAGTTCTGCCGGATGCCCAGGTCGGCGCCGTTCGCGTCGGACGAGCTGACCATCACCTGGTGCATGCAGACCACGACCCAGTCGATCTGCCGGGAGGAGCGCGCCGCACGCAGCTGCTTTTCCAGCCAGGCCCGCTGCTCGCCGCTGCTGTAGCCGCTGACGTAGGAGTCGCCGCCATCCTGCAGCGCCACATCGTCGTTCTGCAGGACCACGACCCGGACGCTGCCGACCGTGAACGCGTACCACAGGCCGTTCCAGTCCGCCGAGCCGTTGCCCGGCAGCGCGAAGCGGGTGAGGTACGACTCGTAGCCGATCGGGCCGTTGCCCTTCTCGTTCTCGTGGTTGCCGGCGGCGGGCATCCACGGCCGGTACCGGGTCGAGCGGGCGTTGTTCGCGAAGAAGGAGTTCCAGGTGCGCACCCGGTCATCGGAGATGTTGGCGTAGCAGAGGTCTCCGTTGAGCAGGTGGAAGAGCGGCTGTACCTGCTCGATGCCGTACACGATGTCCGCGGCGGCTGGCGAGGCCAGGCCACTGATGCCGGCGGTGTACGTACCGGATCCGGCTCCGGGCAGCCAGGCGACGGTAGGCACGGACTGGTCGCCGAAGCTGGTGAAGGTGAACGGTACGCGGCCGGTCGGTGCGGTACGGAAGGTGCCTGCGTCGGGCAGGACGCCGTCGCCGAGCGCTGCGTAAATGTACGTCGTGTCAGGGCGCAGGTTCGTGAGGTGCGCGTGGTGGACGTAGACCTCGCGGCTGCTCGCGGCGTCGATGTATGTGCGAGTCTCCGCTCGGGCTTCGTGCCCGAAGCCGCCGTCCGGCGTTCCGTAACGCACCCGCGCCTTGGAGATCGGCGAAACGCTGGACCAGGACACGAACATCTCACGCGACGGGTTCGCGCCGAACGTGAGGTGCAGGCCGTCCACCGGCGGCGCGCCAAGCTTCTCGGGTTGGCGCCACAGCAGCGGTGAAATCGCCGGCGCAGCGGCGGCAACGCCGACCGTCTTCGGTGCGGACGCGGCCGAAGCCGGTCCAGCGAGGGCTACCGGAGCGCCGGCAAGCGCGCCACCGACCACGGCCGCACGCAGCGCCGAGCGGCGGCTGAATCCGCCGTTCTCGGGCAGCGCGGGCTTGGATGCGGCGCTCCCGGATGCGCGGCTTTCGAATGCTTGGCTCTCGGGCGCGCTGCTCTCCGAAGCGGCGGCAACAGGACTGGTGGGCTCCACGGAACGCCTCCTGGCGGGGACGGCAAGGTCGGCTCGATCTCGACTCGTTGTCGGCTCGCCGCGACGCTATCCCGCGCCCGGAACTGCTGGTGTGAACGCGAAGTGAACCGCTGTCCAACTCTTCGGCGGCTATTTCTCGACGTCACAGCCCTAGAGCGGGTATTGGAAACACGCGCTAAGCGCCGAGCGCGGACCGGATCTGGTCGGCTACGTGCTCGGCATCGTCCGTGGGAAGCCGGGCACCGTCTGGCCCGGTGAGGTAGAACACGTCGATCGCTTCGGCGCCAAGCGTGGCGATGCGCGCAGTGGCGATGTCGGCACCTGATGCGGCGATCGCGGAGGCGACTCGATGCAGCAGTCCGGGGGTGTCGCCCGCGCGTATTTCGACCACTGTCGCGACGGCCGAGGCATCTTCGATCACTGCCACGGACGGCGGCTGCGCCAGTCGGGCCCGCCCGACAGGGCGATGTTCGGCCTCTCGGGAAGCCACCCGCGCGGCCAGGTCCAGCCGTCCGCCGAGCGCGGCACGCAGATCGGTGCGCAGCCGGGCGACGTCCGGCAGCTCGCCGTATTCCGCGGCCACGGTCCAGCGCTGCACCGCCCACGGTGACGCGTCGCCGATCGGCCCCGTCGACTCCGTAGCCACTGTCGACCCTGTAGCCACTGTCGATCCGGTGGCTCCCGCCGGCTCGACCGACTCGATCGTCTCCACTTCGGCCGCGAGGATCCGCACGTGCCGCAAGCTGAGTACTCCCGCGACCGTCGCGAGCACTCCGATCTGGTCCGGCAGCGCGACGTCGAGCCTTGCGACGCCCGCCGCGCTGGGGGCCAGCGCGAGCACCGCGAGCCGGTCGGGTGACGCGGCCGCGCGCGCGGCGAGCGCGGAGCCGTCGAAGGCGGGCGCGGTGACAGGTGCGTGCCCGGCAAGGCGGGCACGGGCGCGGTCCGCGAGGCCGGAAAGCAGCGCCTCGCGCCAGCGGCTCCACACCGCTGGTCCGGTGGCCTCCGAGTCGGCCTCGGTCAGCGCGTGCAGCAGCGCGACGAACTCGGCCGCGTCAACCGAGCCTCCGGGCACCTCGGCGGCGGCCAGCAGCGCGTTCAAGGTCGCCGGGTCGTCCGGGTCCCGGTTGACCGCCAACTGCGCGAGCAGCAGATGGTGGCGCACGAGCGCGGCGAGCACGGCGCTGTCGGCGGCGTTGAAGCCGAGGCGCGGCGCGAGGCCTGCCACGATCTGTGCTCCGGCCTCGCTGTGGTCGAGCGGTTCGCCGGACTCGTCATGCAGGCCTTTGCCGAGATCGTGGCAGACCGCTGCGACGAGCAGCAGGTCCGGTCGTGCGACCCGTCGTGTGCGCTTGGCCGCCTGGACCGCGGTCTGCACCGAGTGCCGGTCGACGGTGTGGATGTGCAGTGCGTTGCGTTGCGGCAGGGACCTGGTTCGCTCCCACTCAGGCAGCAGCCGGCTCAGTAGCGAGGTACGGTCCAGCGCCTCCCACACCGGGATCAGGCCGGGCCCGGCGCCGAGCAGCCGCACGAACTCCTCGCGGGCGGCGCGCGGCCAGGGAGTCGGCACCGGCGCGCCGTCCTCGCCGAGTCGTCGCAGCGCCGCCGGGGCGAGCGGCAGCCCGGCCGAGGCCGCAGCAGCCGCGGCGCGTAGCAGCAGCACCGGATCGCGTGCGGGGTCCGCGGCCAGCGCGAGCGTCGCCTCTCCCTCCGCCGCGACGACGCCGTCGGCGAGCGGCGTGCGTTGCGCTGCCGCGCCCCGTCTGCGCCCCGACCACTTGCGCTGAGTCAGCACCTGTTCGATCCGCCGCCACGCGACGTCGCAGGCGTATGCGATGGTGCGCGCGGCGTCGGCGACCTCGGCCAGCAGATCGTCCGCGCCGCCGGTGAGACCCAGTTGCGCGGCGACCTCGTCCTGTTCCTGGAGCAGCAGCCGATCGGCGGCTCGGCCGGTGGTGATGTGCAGCGCGTCGCGCACGTCGAGCAGGCGAACGCGCGCCGCCTCCGGTTCGCCGTGCGGGATATCGGCGAGCCAGGATGCTGAGATGGCGGTGAGCGCGTAGCCGTCGCGCAGTCCGCCGATCGCTTCCTTGAGGTCGCCTTCGAGCCGGTAGGCGAGTTCGCCGTGCATTTCGAGTCGTTCCGCGCGCGTCGCCTGCACTTCGGGCAGTCGTTTGGCTGCTCCAGCGCGCCAGTCGGAGAGCGCGGACGTACGCAGGCTGGCCGTCAGCGCGGGGTCGCCGACGACGTGACGCGCGGTCAGCAGCCCGAGCGCGACCGGCAGATCGTCCTTCGCCATCGAGCGCGCCTCGGCGATCGTGCGCACCGAATGATCGAGCTTCACCTTCGAGTCCCAGACCGGGTACCAGATCGCGTCTGCGAGCTTGGCGATCCGGTCGGATTTGTGCGAGCCGTCATGCAGCAGGAGCACGTCGAGGTCGCTGCCCGGCGACAGTTCCGCACGCCCGTATCCGCCGACCGCTACCAGCGCGACGCCCCGGGCGTGCCCCAGCTCACCCTCCGCTGCCGGCAATCCGGCGGCATCGAGGGCGTTCGCCAGCAGCTCCGCGAGCCAGGTGTCAGCCGCTTCGGCGAGCGCGCCGCGTAACTTCGGGCCGCGCAACCCGGAGGCGATCAGCTCGGTGCGCTGCTCGGCATATCCCATGCGGCCTCTCCGCTCGCTCCCGTCGTGCCCTCGCCCCATGCT
>NZ_DATNGK010000034.1:0-27427 GCF_035605935.1 Actinocrinis sp.
CGCGGGTTCCTGGTACGGTTCCGGCTCCTCGCGCCAGGTCCGCTGGGGCTCAGGTTCCGGCTCGGTCTCAGGCTCAAGCGGATCGGCGGGCCGGGAAGCAGCGTCGAGCTCGGCGGCCTCCTCACCCTCGATCTCCTCATCGGGCCGGCGACCGAACGGCAGGGCCATGATGGTCGCCGCGATCGCGGTGAATCCGCCGACGATCAGCCAGACGGTGTGCTTCATCGAGTGGTAGCCGATGGTGATCGTGCCGCCGCTCGCCGGCAGTTGCCACGCCTGGAGGCCGCCGACAGGTTGCGCGGTACCAAGCGTCTGATTGCCCATTGACGCTGACCAGCCGGGCAGCGCATCCTCAGCGAGCACAAGCACGCGGCCGGATGTACCGGGCGGAATGGTCACGGTCGCGCCGGTGTCCTGTGCACACACCATCGCGCTGCCTGTAGGAACCGGCGGCGTGTTACCGCACTGATAAGCCACCGGCAGAGCGACGCCGCTCTGGTCCCGGAGCATGACGCGGCCGATGTTGCCGTTTACCGACCAAAGTCCGTATCCCTTGCCGCCGCCCTGAGCCGTCGAACGCTGCGTGAGACCGGCGACGCCGCTCAACGCCTGGGTAACAGACGTCGGGGCGCTGGGAGTGACCATGATGTAGCCGACATCCATGACGGCGAGTTGCAGCGCCGCGTCGCCGCCGTTGCCGGAGAGCAGCTGACCGACGACGCCGTCCAGCTTGCTCGTCTGGGTGGCTGACATGCGGATGTCCGCCGCTCCGAGGGTCGGCCCCCCGTCGCGCACGATGCTGTAGCCGACTACGCCGGAGGAGCCGCCGGTGAGCATCAGGGTGCGTGGACGCGCGGCGGTCTGCCCTTCCGCGGCGACGTAAGGCGGCAGGATCTGCGCCGAGACCCGCGCCACTGGGTTGTCCGCGCCGCGCACCAGCCACCAAGCTCCGGCGGCGGCGGGGGCGAGCACGGCGGCGCTGGTGATCAGCACGGTGAGCGGCTGGCGCCAGCCGAACGCGGCGGTGGCGATGCGCTCCTTCGCGCCCTCGGCGCCGACCACGGTCGCGGTGATCAGGCCGAGGCCGAGCAGCGCGGTGGACATGCCGGGCCACGGGATGACGCTTTGGTTCGAACCGGGCGGGGTGACCTTGAGTCCCGCGATGACGACCGCGGAGCCGAAACCGACCAGTGCTAGCGCCCACGCGGAGATCACGACGCGCCGCCGGGTACCGCGCAGCAGTGCGGCGAGCGCGGCGAGCAGCAACCCGACGCCGAACCAGGACGGATACGTTCCGGGGCCGCCCGGGTTGCCGAGCAGCAGGCCGAGCGGTGTAGGCGCGGGACGCTCCAGGTTCGCTCCCGGCAGCCCGGCCTCCAGGAAGAAGGAGGTGGGGTACCGCAGCAGGGAGAGCGACCAGGGCACGAGCACGACCAGCGGCGTGCCGAGCACGATGCCCATCCGGATGATGGTCACCGCGATGTTGGAGCGGGTGCGCCAGGCGACGGTAAGTACCGCGAGCCCGCCGAAGATCAGTGCCAGCACCCAGGTGACCGGGGCGAAGGCGGTGCCGATGGTCAGCAGGAAGGCGCAGGTCCAGGCGGAGCGGGTGGAGCCGGCGCGGCCGGGGCCGCCGATCGCCTGAGTCGCGGTGGTAGCCACCAGCGGCAGCACGGCGACGGCTACCGCGGTGCCCAGCCGTCCGGTCGCGATCGCGCCGGTGGCGACGGCCAGCAGCGCGTACGCGTATCCGGCCCAGATCCGCAGTGGCGCCGAGGAGGTTATCCGGCGGAAGGCGTACGAGGCGCTGAGGCCGGCGAGCGGGACTGACCCGATCAGCAGCACCGCGACAGCCCAGGACGCCTTGCCGAACAGCAGGGTGGCGAGGACCGCCAGCAGTCCGAGGTAAGGCGGCGAGTACGCGGTGGTGCCGAGGCCGACGCCGTGCCAGCCGGACAGATAAGCGGTCCACAGGTCGGTCGCGCCGGCCGGGGTCGGCAGCAGCGCGCCTCCGGAGAGGGTGCCGCCGACCAGGATGGCGCGCGCGGCGATCAACGCGATCAGCGTCAGGCCACCGCCCACCGCGATGATCGGGTTGCGCAGCAGCCGCTTGATCAGCGCGGCGGAGTCGGTCTCCAGCGCCTCGGCTTCCTCGGAGACCGGCCCGGTCTCCACCGAGCGGTGCCGGGAGCTGTCCTGGACCAAGTCGGCGCGCTCGCCGCGCAGCTGGGTCCAGATGTTGTCGAAGGCGGTGCGGGCCAACGCCCCGCGCGGCGGGAAGAACTGCTCGATCTGGTAGCCGCCCACGGTGCGCAGCTTGCGCCGCGCGGAGCGGCCGCGCAGGATCCGGTCGGGCCGGGCGGCGAAGGTGAGCAGGGCGAGCAGTTCGTCGGAGGCGGTGCCGGGCTGCTTGGCGATCACGAAGCCGAGGGCGCGGAAGAAGGATCCGGCCATCAGCCGCAGCCAGAGCGCGGGCCAGAACCGGCTGTCCCGGTTGACCGCGACCGTGTACAGCGCGTGGCTGCGGTCGAGCAGGTGCGGGCGGTTGGGCCCGGCGCTGATCTTGCGGCGCTCGCGGGCGGCGGCCTCGGCGTGGTGGATGACCGCGTCGGGGGCGACCACGACCTTGTATCCGGCGCTGTTGACCCGCCAGCAGAAGTCGAGGTCGTCGCGGAAGACGGAGATGCCGCGGTCGAAGCCGCGCAGCCGGTCCCATACCTCGCGCTTGACCAGCATGCCGGCCGAGCTGACCGAGAGGACCGGGCGGATTTCGTCGTGCTGGCCCTGGTCGTGCTCGTTGCGCTCAAGGCCGGTCCAGCGGCGGCCGTTGGCCGCGACCGTCGCGCCGACCTCGAGCAGCTGCTTCTTGTCGTACCAGCCGCGGATCTTGGGGCCGAGCACGGCGGCATCCGGTTCGTCCTCGGCGGTCAGCAGCAGCTGGCCGAGGGCGTCGGGGGCCGGGGCCGAGTCGTCGTGCAGCAGCCAGATCCACTCGACCGGCGGGTGCGGGCTGTCGTAGCCGAACTCGTCGTAGCCGACCGGCGGCGAGGACTTCAGGCCAAAGGCGACGGCCGCGCCGTAACCGGTGGAGCGCTTGCGCTGGAGCACCTGGTCGGCGCCGAGGGCGTCTTCGAGCAGCTCGACGGAGTTGTCTCGAGAGCCGGTGTCCACCGCGATGATCCGCTGGACCGGACGGCGCTGGTTTAGCAGCGCGTCGAGGACGGGGCCGAGCCAGCGCGCGCCGTCGTGGCTGACGAGCACGGCGGTGACGACGTGGTGGCGCAAGGCCTCCAGCGGATTGGCGCCCGCCGCGCGCGGATCGGCGGCTCGCGGATCGGATCCGTGAGCCGAGGGACGCGCGGGTGGTGCGTACATTGTCATGCGAAACGACGACCCGGATCTCGACGGCAGGGGCGGTGTTGGTGCTGGGCCGTGCCGTACCGCCGCGCGGGTCTGTCGGACGGCGCGCGGGCAGCGGCGCGGTTGACCCACCCTACGCGACGCGGAAGAGCGCCGGGGAGGTTGCCGGGAAGTCGTCCGGCTTTGTCCGGTTTTGAACCGGCGTAAGCGAATCCGGATCGTCGGGATCTCGACCCGCGGCGGGCAGCGCCGTGCTGATTTAGAGGGTGCGCAGATGTTACGAACGACGGGACCGCGGGCGTGAAGAGCCGTCAGAGGTTGATCTGCGAGCCGTTAGATCAGGCGCTCTTGCGCTTGAGCTTGCGCCGCTCGCGCTCGGACAGGCCGCCCCAGATGCCGAAGCGTTCGTCGTGGGCCAGGGCGTACTCGAGGCATTCGGCCTTGACCTCGCAGACCAGGCAGACCCGTTTGGCCTCGCGGGTCGAGCCGCCCTTCTCCGGGAAGAAGGATTCGGGATCGGTCTGCGCGCACAGCGCCCGCTCCTGCCAGGTCAGCTCCTCCTCGAAGCCACCGAGCAGCGGGAAGACCTCGTCCATCGGTACGTCTCCCGTCTCTTGTTCCCGGCACGTGCGCGATCGACTTGAGATCACTGACCTCTCGTCAGGAACCCTGGGCGACCTGCTTGAAATTACACGCGCGTCATTCCCGGCCCGTCAAGCCGCGATCTGCTAGCGGCGGGTTGATTCACTCGTAGAGAGCAGTGTTCGATGATGCTCTCCGCCAGCATCGCGACCCACCCGACGTGCATCGCCTTCGATGGCCCGGAGCTGCGGATCCAGCCTTGCCTGGAAGAGACTTCGCCCTTTCGGGCAGTCGTAATCACACGCGAGGGTGAATAGCCTCTCTTCGAACTTAGCGGCGCGCACTTCCCAACACCCCGTCGATGTGCGGTAGCCTTTCCGCATCATGTCAGCGCGTGCCGGTATTTTCGCCAAGCGGGCGATTTCGGTCGGATTCTCCGCCGAGTCGCACCGTGTCGGCGGCGCGCTCTGTTGTTGTCGCTGTTGCTGTAGCTGACCCTTTGCCGCCCGGCCTGATCCGGGCAGCCCGCAGTCAGCATTCGCCGAGCCCGGCCCTTCTCCGCCCGGGTCTCCCCTTCCGTGATCACGGTCCGTGTCACCGCGGTTTTTCCCAACCGGTGTCCACAGCGAAGACAGCACACAGGACAGGATTTCGCCCGCCATGCCTCTCACGGCCCTCCAGCCACAGGCCGCACAGATCCCGCCGGACGTCGCGGCCGTGCTCAGCGATGCGCAGATCCATCCCGAACTGCTGCTGCGCGTGTCGAGCCGGCCGGTGCCGCCGACTGCCGCGACGTTGACCAGGGCCGCGTTGGCGTTCGCGAGTCTCGCGGCCGCTGATGTCCGTGAGCACATCGACTCGCTGCCTTTGGGCGCCCGGGGCATCATCCACTCTGTCGATAAGGGCGGCGTTCTGCACCTGACGCCGTCGAGCACGCCACGGGCAGTCAGCCTCGTGCGGGGCTCGCTTGCGCAGCGCGGCTCAGAGCGGCCGCCGCTGCAGCCGGGTGCGGTACGGCTGGTACCAGCCGGTCATGCGTTGACGCTCGCCGATCTCGCTGGGGATGGCGCGTTGGCCGTCGAGGTGCTCGTCTAGGACTCAGGAGACTCGCGCCTGCGGCGTTTGCCGCTGATCCAGGCGAAACGTGCACAAGGGCCGGTCCGGATAGGCTCCCTTTGTGACAAGCACAGACGTGACTAGCACAGGTATGAAGATCACCGCTCTGGCCGGTGGGGTCGGCGGCGCGCGCTTCCTGCGCGGGCTGCTCGCGGCGGCGCCGGACGCGAACGTCACCGTGATCGGGAACGTCGGGGACGACATCACCCTGCATGGGCTGCGGGTATGCCCGGACCTTGACACAGTGATGTACACCCTTGGCGGCGGGATCCACGAGGGCCAGGGCTGGGGGCGCGCTGGCGAGACGTTCTCGGTCGCGGACGAGCTGGCCGAGTACGGGGTCGGGCCGGATTGGTTCACGCTCGGCGACCGCGATATCGCGACGCATCTGGTGCGCACTCAGATGCTCGACGCCGGATATCCGCTTTCTGCGGTAACCGAGGCGCTGTGCGCGCGCTGGAAGCCTGGCGTTCGGTTACTGCCTGCCACGGACGATCGCGCCGAGACGCATGTCGTGCTGCGCGACGAGGAAGGCAAGCGGCAGGCCGTGCACTTCCAGGAGTACTGGGTACGGATGCACGCTCCGGACGCGGAGTCGATTGTCTTCGTAGGCGCGGAGAAGGCGCAGCCGGCCCCGGGGGTGCTGGAGGCGGTCGCGGAAGCGGACGTGGTGCTGTTCCCGCCGTCGAATCCGGTGGTGTCGATCGGGGCGGTGCTTGCGGTGCCGGGCATCCGCGAGGCGCTGGCCGCGACTGCTGCTCCCGTGGTCGGCCTTTCTCCGATCATCGGATCGGCTCCGGTGCGCGGAATGGCGGACAAGGTGCTCGCGGCGGTGGGCGTCGCGGAGACCAGCGCGGCAGCGGTCGCCGAGTACTACGGTCCGAATCTGCTGGACGGCTGGCTGATCGACGAGAGTGACGCGAAGCAGGCGGAGCGGATCGAGGCGGCCGGGATCAGCTGCCGGGCGGTGCCGCTGCTGATGCGGGATGTCGACGCGACGGCAGCCATGGCGCAGGCCGCGCTGGATCTGGCAGCGGAGTCGCGATCATGACGGAGCGTCAGGTACCGGCCGGCTACTCGGTTTTCGGGCTCGCCGGGCTGCCCGAGGTTGAGCCGGGGACCGACCTGGCCGCCTTGATCGCGACGGCGGCGGCCGAGGCCGGCGGCCTGCAAGAAGGCGACATCCTTGTGGTGACCTCGAAGGTCGTCTCCAAGGCAGAGGGGCGCATCGTCGCGGCGGCCGACCGTGAGGCGGCGATCGACGCGGAGACGGTGCGCGTTGTCGCGAGACGCGGGCCGCTGCGGATTGTCGAGAACCGGCAAGGGCTGGTGATGGCGGCCGCTGGCGTTGACGCGTCGAACACGGCGAAAGGCACGGTGCTCCTCCTGCCGGAGGATCCGGATCGTTCCGCGCGTGAGATCGCGGATGGAGTGCGTACGCGGCTGGGCGTGTCCGTGGGCGTCATCGTCTCGGACACGTTCGGGCGAGTGTGGCGCAACGGTCTTGTGGATCAGGCGATCGGCGCTGCCTACGTCGAGCCGATCGAGGACCTTAGAGGTCGCCAGGACAGTCACGGCAATCCGCTCGCGGTAACAGTTACCGCACTCGCCGACGAGTTGGCCTCGGCTGGCGAGTTGGTCAAAGGCAAACTCGGCGCAGTGCCGGTCGCGGTCGTGCGCGGCTTCGGAGATCTGGTCAGCGACGAGCCCGGATCTGGCGCCCGCGTGCTGCTGCGTCCGGCCGAAGAGGACCTTTTCTCGCTCGGGACGGCGGAGGCGCGGGCGTCTGCGGTAGCGCATCGGCGCACGATCCGGGCCTTCACCGACGCCGATGTGTCCCCTGACGCGATCCGGCGAGCAGTCGCGGCTGCGATCACCGCACCGGCGCCGCATCACACGACACCGTGGCGTTTCGTCGAGGTGCGCTCAGAGGGCGCGCGCAAGGCGCTGCTCGATGCGATGCTCGCGGCCTGGGTGCAGGATCTGCGCGGCGATGGCTTCAGCGAGCAGTCGATCGCGAAGCGGGTGCGGCGCGGCGATGTGCTGCGGGCTGCGCCGGTGCTGGTTGTGCCGTGTCTGGAGATGGAGGGTTCGCATACCTACCCGGACACGCGGCGCAATGCGGCTGAGCGCGAGATGTTCCTGGTCGCGACCGGGGCGGGCGTGGAGAATCTGCTGATCGCACTCGCGGCGGAGGGGCTGGGCTCAGCCTGGGTGTCCTCGACCATGTTCTGCCGCGAGGTGGTGCGGTCCGTGCTCGACCTGCCGGAAACCTGGGATCCGATGGGCGCCGTCGCGGTCGGGCATCCTGCCGAACCGCCGCGCGATCGGCCACCGCGCTCTGCGGATGATTTTTTGGTTACTAGGTGACGGCTGTCTGACCGATCGTCAGGTGAGACAGCCGCGCTCAGGGCTCGCCGTCAGTGCCAGCGGTGGTCTTGAATGGCGGCGCGCGGCGTGCGGCGCGGCTGGCCGGGGCCGGTGAGCAGGATCAGCCGCGCGGCACGGTAACGATGTGGCCGGAAGGGTTCGAGCAGCTCGATCATGCGCGCGTCGTCGGCGTCGCGTTCGCCGGTCAGCGCGTAGCCGATGTGCTTCGAGAGGTGCAGGTCGCCGACTGACAGCGCGTCAGAGTGCCCGTGCGAACGCTGGGTCGTCTCAGCCGCGGTCCAGATCCCGATGCCCGGAATCGTGCAGAGGCGTCGTACCGCTTCGTCGCCACTCATCGCGCCGGTGCGTTCAAGTCCACTCGCGACGCGCACGGCGCGCATGATCGTCGACGATCGTTGTCCGTCGACACCGTGCCTATGCCACTCCCAGGACGGGATACGTGCCCAGACTTCGGGCGGCGGCGGGACGCGCAGTTCCTGCGGCGCTGGGCCCGGGGCCGGCGTACCGTGTCGTTCCACGATGCGGCGCCAGGCCCGGAACGCCTCCTTGGTGGTCACCCGCTGCTCCAAGATGGCCGGAATCAACGACTGCACGACCAGCCCGGTGCGGATCAGGCGCAGCCGCGCCAGCCGTCGGTGGGCCTCGGCAAGCAGCGGATGGCCGGCGACCAAACCCGCGAACTCGCCGAGGTCGTCACCGGCGCCGATCATCCCAGGGCCCTGATCCACCAGCCAGTGCGCACCCTCGCCCCAGGCCGCGATCTCCACTTGGTCGCCGGTGCGCCGGACGCGGACCGAGCCAGGGCCGTGCGGCGTTAGACAGGCGCGCCAGATCGCTCCGTCAGCTGCCATGCGGTACGTCGGGTCCCCAGGTCCCCGGCGCAGCACGCCAAGGGAGAGCGGAAGATCGACGTCGCAGAGCACTGTGGTCACGGCGTCCGGCATCGCCCGCGGATCCGGCGTCTCCTGCCTTGGCTGCGGGACCGCGAGCGAGGGCTTTGTTTCCTGGTCGGGCTCAGGACTCATCGGCGGAGAAGCGTACTGCTCCATCGCCGATGACCGCATCGCACCAGACTCGAGCGCCGCCGCGCAGTTCGTTGCGGGCACCCAACTGCGCGCCGTCGCCGATCACGACCCCGTCGAGCACGGTACCCGCACCGACCCGCGCCCCGCGCCCGACAATCGAGTCACGCACCACGGCCCCGGCCTCGATGTTCGCACCCTCGCCGACGACCGAGCCGGTGACCTCGGCGCCGGAGGCGATGCGGGCCTGAGCGCCGATGGTGCTACCGCCGCCGACCTTCGCGTCGGCGTCGAGGCGCGCGCCCGGAAGCACGAGCGCGTCGGCCAGATCGGCGCGCGTCGTGGCCGGGATCGCGGCGGAGTCGATCGCGCCGAGCACCAGGTCGGCCGAGCCGTGCACGAACGCCTCCGGCGTGCCGAGGTCCCGCCAGTAGGACTGCTCGACTACGCCGAGCACCTTCGCGTCCGCCGCGAGCAGACCGGGGAAGGTCTCGCGCTCGACCGAGACGGGGCGGTCGGCCGGGATCGCGTCGATGATCGAGCGGCGGAAGACGTAGCAGCCGGCGTTGATCTGATCGGTGACGATGTCCTCGGCGCGCTGCGGCTTCTCCCGGAACGCGGTCACCCAGCCGTCCGAGTCCGTCGGCACCAGGCCGAACGCGCTCAGCTTCTCGCGGGCGACGCACGTCAGATGCAGCGTCACATCGGCCTGCCGGGCGCGGTGCGCGTCGACGAGCGCGACGAGGTCGACGCCGGAGAGGATGTCGCCGTTGAAGATGAGCACCGGGTCTTCGGGCGCGCTGCGCAGCCGGTCGGCGACGTTGCGGATCGCGCCGCCGGTGCCCATCGGCTCGGTCTCGGTGACGTAGTCGAGTTCGAGCCCGAAGGCGGAGCCGTCGCCGAAGTACGCCTCGAACACCTCGGGCCGGTACGCGGTGGCGAACACGATCCGGTCGATCCCGGCGGCCTTGGCCCGGACCAGTTGGTGGCTGAGGAACGGCACCCCGGCTACCTCAAGCATCGGCTTGGGTGTGTTCACGGTCAGCGGCCGTAGCCGGGTCCCCTTGCCACCAACGAGGAGGATCGCTTCAGCCACTGTTCCCGTTCTCCTGTCCGAGCTTTTCGATAGACGCAGCCGTGCCGTGACTCTGGGTGATAGACGCAGGCCCTTGGTGATACACATAGACCTTCGCCTGGTCGAACACAAGCTGATAGCCGTTCTCGCGCAGCCAATCGCCACGCCTGACCGCCGACAGGATGTCATTGAGCGGATATGACGGCTCGGCCGTCTGCAACACCACCCACGGACAGCCGCGCGGCACTTGATCGAGCAGAATCACCTGATCCCGGCTGCTCAAATGCGTGGCGATGTCGTCGTCAGCTTCAACGCAGACGCCGCTCGGGATCACCGCGGTTGCCGCGGCTTCGGCCGTCGTGAGGCTGTCCGCGGTCCATTGATCCGCGTTGACCACGCTACGGATCGGGAACGTGTGCGTAATCACTACCGCGAATAGCAGGATGAGTGCGGGCCAGGCGACAGCCGCCCATGGGCGCGCGCCGACAAGAAGCCCGAAGCGGGGCATGCTGCCCAGACGGCGCAGCGGCCGGACGCGCGATAGCCCGCGCACGACCCGGATCAATCCGTCGACCGCCGCCATGATCAGGATCGCGGCGAGGAAAGCGTTGTAGTGCTGGTCGAGGGTCCAGTGCTCGGGTTTGTCGGAGAACAGCCGCTCGGCGAGCAGCGGCACCGCGAGCAGGCAGAGCGGCGAGGCGAGGCTGAGGTAAAGGTACGGCCAGAACAAGAAGTACAGAGTGTTGATCTTCACCTCGGGCTGGGTCGCCACCTGATAGGCGGTCCCGGGGTCGGTGACCACGGTCTTGAGCGCGCCGAGCATGTCCGGGCCGAGCTGACCGTAATACCAATAGAAGCCAACGCGGCCGCCGAAGGCCGGGATCCACAGGTGAAGCACGGCCATCGCGAAGGCGACGCCGCCAGCGCCGAGGCAGGCGCCGATGATCCGGTAGCGGCGGCGTTCGGCACGGTCCAACGGATCGCCGTTAATGCGCCGGGTGACGAGCAGCAGCAGCCCGAACGCGGCCACCACGTAGCCCATGTCCTCCTTGACGAAGAGCAACGCCACGGCGCACGCGACCGCGTGGCCGAGCTTCCTGGCCTGATACCGCTCGATCATCAGCGCACTGAGCGGCACGAAGAACGCGACCTCGTGAAAACCGGCCTGGGTCGCCTCCTGCAGCGGCCAGCAGAGCCCGAAGGTCGCGGAGACGAGGTACGCGCCGACGGCGGCCGACCGCGGCGGCGCGATACGCAGCAGCGCGCGGCGGCTGAAGGCCCACACGCTCGGCACCGCGAGCGCGAACAGCACGGCCTGCGCGAGCAGCAGCACCTGCGGGTTGTTCCAGATCCAGTACAGCGGGGCCAGCAGCGCCAGGATCGGCGAGAAGTGGTCGCCGAGGATGGAGAACGGCTGGGTGTAGTCCGGGGCGACCTGCGCGGCGTCGTGCACGTTCTTGAACATGGAGACCGGCGGGTGGCCGTGCGCGTAGTTGCGGATGGCCTGGTCGAAGATGACCAGGTCGTAGGCGCCGAGCCGGAACCGGTGGTACTGCTGCACCTCGAAGGCGCCTTGCAAAAGCGCGGTGGCCGCGGTGACTGCGGCGACGCCCCACAGATGCCCCCTGGCCACGAATGTGTGCAGCGCGGCGCCCGCCCGGGCGAGCCGCGGTATCGGCCGGCGGATCGCAGCGGGCAGGGCGGAGGAGGCTCGCGCTGCTGACTGGGTCACGGGCTTACAGCCTAGAGGGAGGGGCAGCGAAGCTTCGGCGGGGCGGGGCCGGCGGCACGTCGCCGGACGATTCGGGCGAGCGCCAGGGTGCGTAGGCTCACTCCGTGACTATTCCCTCTTCCGGTGGCGACCAGCGCGGACTCGCGGGTGCACGAGACGTTGCGTCGGTGTGGCAACGCCTTATCGCGGCGAAGGCCGCGCAGCCGTTCCTGACTTATCACGATGACACGACCGGTGAACGCGTCGAACTGTCGTACGCAACGTTCGGCAACTGGTTGTCCAAGACGGCGAACCTGGTGCAGGACGATCTGCTGGCCGGGCCGGGCGACCGGATCGTGGTGAGCGCTCGGCCGCACTGGCTGACCGCGGTGTGGCTGGTGGCCCCGCTGTTCGCGGGAGCGGTGGTCGATCCGTGGGGCGAGGCGAAGTCGGCACACACGGTGGTCGCCGGGCCGGATGAGTCAGCGCTGGCGGCGGCGCGCGAGTGCTCCGGCGAGCGATTGGCTCTCTCGCTGCTGCCGCTCGGACGGCCGTTCGACGTCGTACCGGACGGCTTCCGCGACTATTCGGCGGAGGTACGCGCGTTCGCCGACCGCTTCGTCTCGTTCAATCCGCCGCGCCCGGACATGGACGCGCTGGTGTTGAACGGCGAGACGGTGACGCACGGCGAGCTGATCGAGCGAGCCGCCGTCCCCGCGACGGTCCAAGCCCCGACGCGGGTTCTCGTGGAAGCCCGCGAAGACCAGTTCGCCGGAGAGCAGGTGCTGGACTGGCTGTTCGGGCCGCTGCTAAGTGGCGCTTCCATCGTTCTCGTGCACGGGGCATCGCCGGAACGGCTGGACCGGATCGCCGAGATGGAACGGGTCAGCGGCCGGTTCACGCTGGGCTGAGCGATCTTTCCGGACGACGCTCACCGGTTAACACTTCGGCATCCACAACCGCCGAAAGGTAGCAGCCTTCGAAAGTCACAGCGAAAATTCATGCTAAGCGCGCAACCAGGCGGTAGGCCCGGTGGTCTCTCATTGCGCACCGGCTGGTCTAGAGGGGTGGGGCAATGGCAGCGCTGGGACGGCGACGGTTGCGCGAGCTGCGAGTGGCGGTCGTGGTGGCTTCGGCGCTCGCCATCACGATCAGCGGCGCGCTCGGGTACATCTACCTGCACCTGAACGGCAACATCAAGACGTTCAGTGACGTAGGCGTGTCCAAGAGCAGGCCGCCGGTGGCGACCCCGGCTACCACCGCTCCCGGCGCCCCGGCCGCGCAGGCCCCGATGAACCTGCTGCTGATCGGCTCGGACACACGGGCCGGCGGCAATGAATCACTCGGCGGTGGCTTCGCCGTGCAGGGCGCGCGATCCGATACGACGATCCTGCTGCACGTCTCCGGAGACCGTAAGCACGCAGTCGGTGTGTCTATACCGCGTGACGCCCTAGTGAACATCCCGGCGTGTTACGCCGGCGGTAGCTGGATACCCGCGCAGAACGATGTGATGTTCAACTCCGCGTTCTCCGAGGGGAATCTGGCCGCGGGCAACCCGATCTGCACGCAGAACACGGTCGAGGCGATGACCGGTGTCCGCGTCGACCACACGATGGTGATCGACTTCTCCGGTTTCGCCGCGATGAGCAGCGCGGTCGGCGGGGTGCCGGTGTGCGTGCCGACCGTGGACAGCCCCTACCTGGAGCACGAGTACGGCGTCACCTTGAATGCGGGGATGCAGACCCTTTCCGGGCAAGCGGCGGTTGAGTACGTGCGGGCCCGAGAGGGCTTCGGCGACAACAGCGACATCGGCCGGATGAAGCGCCAGCAGGCGTTCCTGTCCGCGTTGATGAAGAAGATGCTGAGCACCGGGACGCTGGAGAACCCGGTCCGGCTGTATCAGCTCGCGGACTCGGCGACGAAATCGCTGACCGTCGACAGCACGCTCGACTCAGTCAGCGCCCTGGTATCGCTGGGCGCAGAGCTGAAATCGGTGCCGCTGTACAACCTGGAGTTCGTTACGACGCCCTGGCGCTACGACGGGTCGCGCGTTGACTTGATCCAGCCGGACACCGACGTGCTGTGGTCGCTGCTACGCGCGGACCGGACCTTGGAGGGCCAGGACGCCTCCGGCGCGACCGCAGCGACCGGAACGAGCAGCGGCTCAGGCACATCAGGAGCGGTGCCATCGGTTTCTGCGACTCCGGGTCCGAGCGCGGCGAGCGAGCGGATGCAGTTGGAGTCGTTGAGCGGCAGCAGCTCCACGTCGCCCACGCCGACCGCAGTGTCCGGCTCGGGCACACCGATCCCGATTCCGAGCGGCATCACCGACAACATCCGCCGCGCGGATTCGGACCCGTGCTCCGACCTCACCTACGGCAACTGAGCGCGGCCGACCGTTAACGCCGCGTCGATTCGTACAGCGAACGCGGCGAAGTCAAGAAGCCCCAGCCCCAGGTGAGGTGCATCGTCGCGAGCACAAGCGGCAGCCGCGCGCGCACCGGGCCTACCTGGCCACGCGATTCGAGGAGCGCGCCGAGCGTGATCAGCAGCGCGTAGCCGACCGGCGCTGCGAAACCGATGGCCAGGACGGGCAAGCCTGCGGCGAGACCCGCGATGCCGAGCAACGTACCCAGCGCGACGGCGATGAGTGCGATCGGCGGGGCGAGGTACCGCACGCTCGCAGTGCCCTCATGCGTACGCATAACAACGCGGCGCCAGCGGCCATACTGCCGGTACTGGTCCGCCAGAGCCCGGAGATTCGGGCGAGGACGGTACGTGACGCGCATCTCGGGCGAGAAGTAGACCAGTCCGCCGCTCTGCCGCAGCCGGTGATTCAGTTCCCAGTCCTGCGCGCGGATGAACGCCTCGTGATAGCCGCCGAGCTTGTCGAGGACCGCGCGGCGGAACACGCCGAGGTACACCGTGTCCGCGGGTCCGGCCTCGCCGCCGGTGTGGAATTTCGCGTTGCCCACCCCCAGCTTCGAGGTCATCGCCAGCGCGACGGCGCGCTCGAATGACGTCTCCCCCTCGGCGTGCATGACGCCGCCGACGTTCTGCGCGCCGGTCTCCTCCAGCAGCCGGACCGCGGTCTCGATATAGCCGGGAGTCAGCAGACCGTGCCCGTCTACGCGCACGACGATCTCGTTGCGTGAGGCGGCGATGGCGGCGTTAAGCCCGCTCGGGGTGCGGCCGGTCGGATTCGGCACGGTGCGCACGCGCGGCTCGGCCGCGGAGAGTTCGGCGGCGATCTGGTCGGTGCGGTCCCGAGACGGGCCGAGCGCGATGAGGATTTCGAGCTCGCCGGGATAGTTCTGCCCGAGGATGTGCCGTACTGCCGAGGCGAGGTGACGTTCCTCGTTGAGTACCACCATGATCACGGAGACCGAGGGCCAGGTGCGGCCTGGTGAGACGGGCGCCTGACGGGCAGGCTCCGGTTCTATCGTCGCGTTGGCGTTCATTGGGCCTGCACTCTACCGAAGCTCGATCGCCGGTTCGGACCGCGTGATCAGCGCCTGCTTGCGCTCAGGCGATCCGGTCGGCGGCGATCCAGTCCGCGGCGATGCGGCTCAGGGTGCCTCGCGGGAGGCGAGGATCGCGGCGCGCCGGGCGAGCCGGTGCGTGCGCCGGATGCCGGCCTCGTGGTTGCGCCGCTCCTCCTCGTGCGTTTCCAGCAGCAGCGGCGGAGTCGGGCGCGGCTTGCCGTCCGCGTCGATCGCGACGAAGACCAGGTAGGCGCTGGCGACGTGCGCCGCCTGGGCGCCAGCCTCATCCCAGCGCTCCGCCTCGACGCGCACGCCGATCTCCATCGAGGTGTTGCCGGTCCAGTTCACCTGCGCGTGCGTGTGCAGCAGGTCGCCGACGTGCACCGGGTTGAGGAACGCCATCTCGTCGACGAACGCCGTGACCGCAGGTCCGCCGGAGTGCCGGGTAGCCACCAGCCCGGCGACGTCGTCGACCAGCTTCATCATCACCCCGCCGTGCACATTGCCCAGCAGATTGACGTCGAGCTGGGTCATGACGCGGCTAAGCGAGACCCGCGTCTCGGAGACCGGTTTGCCGGGTAGCTGGTATGGCGTCTGAGGCATGATCACACGATAGGCCGCCACACGAGGGAACAACCACCGGGTAGGGTGCGACGCGACGGCGAAAACGGCGAGCCGAACCCGGCCGGAACCGGCCGGAATCAGCCCGAACCCAGCGCCGCCCCCAGCCAGAGTCAGCCCAGAATCAGAGCCGAACGCCAGAGGTCCGCATGAAGATCACACCGCTGTCCGTCCCCGGAGCCTGGGAGATCCTGCCGCAGCAGCACGGCGATCCGCGCGGCCTGTTCATGGAGTGGTACCGCTACGACAAGCTCGCCGAGGCGGTCGGCCACCCGCTCGACCTGGCTCAGGGCAACATGTCGATCTCCGCGAAGGACGTGGTGCGCGGCATCCACTTCGCGCAGGTGCCGCCGAGCCAGGCCAAGTACGTCACCTGTGTGCGCGGCGCGGTGCTCGACCTGATCGTGGACATCCGCCTCGGCTCGCCGACCTTCGGCCGCTGGGAATTCGTCCGCCTGGACGATGAGGAGCGGCGCGCCGTGTACATCGCCGAGGGCCTCGGCCACGGCTTCTGCGCGCTGACCGACGATGCGACGCTGGTCTACGGCTGCTCGGCGACGTTCGATCCCGAGCGGGAGTTCTCGATCCACCCGCTCGACCCGGAGCTCGCGATCGAGTGGCCGACCGAGACCCCGCAGCTGTCCGCCCGTGATGCGGCCGCCCCGTCGCTCGCCGACATGCGTGCGGCCGGCGTGCTGCCCGAGTACGAGGCCTGTCTTGAGTTCTACGCCACCAAGTCGGCGCAGTTCTCCGGCTAATTGCCAGCCAGCGGTCCGAGCCCGAATACAACTGTGGCCCCGCACCGAAACCGGTGCAGGGCCACAGCCTTTCAGCGGCGCGCCTTTCAGCGGCGGGCCTTTCGGCGGCCGGCCGCGTCAGCCGTCCGCGTCAGTCGGCGATGGCGCAGCCGCTGTCCTGGTTGGACCAGATGGAGGTGACCGGGAAGGAGCCGGTGGTCAGGTTGAGGTTGCCGTCGGGGCCGCAGAGGTCGGCGACCTCGCTGGTTTTGTCGGCGGTGGTCCAGCCGGCGTTCACGTCGGTCATGGTCTCGGCGTATTCGTGTGAGGTGACGATGGTGTTCTGTTCGCCGTAGGCGGCGTTGATCACGTTGTAGCCGTCGGAGGTGGTGGTGTGCCAGGAGTAGCCGCCGCCGGCGCTGGTGCCGGCCGGGGAGAAGATGATGAAGATCGAGCGCGATAGGGCGCCGCTCGCCCCGAAGTGGCCGGCCGCGGCGCGGGCCTCGGTGATCAGGTCGTCGCCGGGGGCGGCCGGGGCGGGCTGGGAGGTGTCGATCCAGGTGCCGCCGAACACGCTGCTGCTGGGATAGGGGATATGCACCGCGCCGGGCGGGCAGGTCTGGGTGCCGGCGGGCACCGCGTTGCAGTACTGGGTCAGCACGTTGGACCAGCGTTCCCCGCCGGTGCCCAGGCCCTTGAAGAAGCCCTCGTTCTGGGTCTGGGTCGCCCCGCCGGAGCTGCCCCACTGCGAGCCGTAGAAGACCAGGTACACCTTCGGACTCTGCGTGATCACACCGTTGCTACCGCCGTTGTACTGCACACACGTACTCGCATGACACGGCGTGCCGTTACCGCCGCCGCTCGGCGTGGCACTCGGGGAGGGCGAAGGCGACGTCGAGTGCGTGGGCGTCGGGCTCGGCGAGCCAGGCGTGACCGTGCCGGTACACGTCACGCCGTTGAAACTGATCGCACTCGGAGCCGAGTTCGTGCCCGAATACGAGCCGTTGAAGCCGAAGCTGACCGAGGCGTTCGTACCCACCGAGCCGTTGTAGGACGCGTTGGTGACGGTCACGGACTGGCCGGACTGGCTCACGGTGCCGTTCCACAGCTGGGTGACCTGCTGGTTACCCGGGAAGGTCCAGGCAACCTTCCAGGAACTGACCGGGCTGCCGAGATTGGTGATCGAGACGCTCGCCCCGAAGCCGACGTTCCACTGGCTGGTCACCGAATACGTGGCCTGACAGCCCGTCGCGGCGCTGGCCGATGTGGTGGTGACGGCGACGAGGCCGGCGGCGAGCGGTGCCAGCGGCGCGAGCAGCAGTGCGCGCTTGTGCCGAAGTAACTGCGGGATCATGAATCTTCCTTCGGATGGCGGCGCCGCCTGATCAACGCAGGTGGGTTTGCGTCAGGCGGCGGGGTCTAACGGGCATGGGTCCAGGTAGCGCGGACGGGAATCACGCGCTCCCGCTGTAGTCGTGGGGTGCCCGCGCGCAGAACGGGACTGCGCGCCCCTGCCATCAAAGTCCTGACCCGCGCCGTGGCCTCGGGTCGGTCGGCTGGACAGTACGACGGTCGTGGTCGGGCGTCAAGGAGCGGCTTTACCGCCATGGCCGCACCGGCTCTGACCGCGGAAACTTGCAACCGGCGTTGACAGTCTCGCGCGGCGGCTCTACGGTTCCCGCGACATCTGGGCACCGATCCACCCCTTCGCAGCAGTGGGAGCGGTAACCCATGCGTGTCAGACCTCGTATCAAACCTCTTAGACACCGGCGGGTCGCGGCCTTGGCGGTCGCGGCGCTGTTCGCCGCCGGCCTCAGCGCGATCACCGGGGCGGCCCCGGCGGCGGCCTCGGTCGCCTTCAACTCGACCGCGGTCAACCAGGGCGGCGGCGGCTGCCTCGACGACCCGAACTCCTCGACGACGACCGGCACCCAGCTGATCCAGTGGTCCTGCAACGGCGGGACGAATCAGAACTGGACGTTCACCCCGATCTCCAGCACCAGCACCTCGTACACCGTGAAGAACGCGTCGTCGTCGCTGTGCATGGACATCTCGGGGCGTTCGACCGCTGACAATGCCCAGGTCATCCAGTGGACCTGCAACAGCCAGACCAACCAGGAGTTCACCCTGGTGCCCGCGTCCGGCAGCAACGTCTTCGAACTGCAGGCGGTGCACTCCGGCAAGTGCGTCGTGCCCAGCGGCGACAGCACCGCGAGCAACACGGTACTGGTGCAGTTGCCGTGTTCGAGTGCGAATACCCGGGTGTGGCAGCTGCCCGCGTACAGCAACGGCGGCACAGGCGGAAACACCGTCTCCGTCTCGAATCCGGGGACGCAGACCACGACGGTAGGCACCGCGGTCTCGCTCCAAATCAGCGCCAGTGACTCGGCCTCCGGCCAGACATTGACCTACACCGCCTCGGGCCTGCCCGCCGGACTGTCGATCAACTCCTCTGGCAAGATCTCCGGGACTCCATCGACTGCTGGAACCTCGAATGTCGTGGTCACCGCGAAGGACGGCACCGGCGCGTCCGGGACCGCCGCATTCACCTGGGTGGTCACCGCCTCCGGTGGCGGCGGGACCCTGCTCGGCATCCCGGCTGTGGCGCCCAACGCGTGCGGCAACTCCAGCCTGCCCAACGCGTACGGCACGAACTTCCCGACCCCGACCGACCCATACGGTCAGGGCTTCTTCAACGAGACCGCACTCGGCTGGGACGGAAACTACTGGCCGGTCTTCGAGTACCTGTCAGGATCCTTCTTCGCGCGCGGCGTGCCCACCACCTACAACGCGAACGGCACCACGATCTGCGGCGCGATGTACTCCTTCAGCATCTACAACCTGAATGGCAACCGGTCGGCGCAGTCCGTGCAGTGGACCGAGGAAAGCGGCTATCTGCCCGCGATGACCACCTCGTTCAGCTCCGGCAGCACCGCGGTGTCGATCAAGGAGTTCGAGGACAAGGTCACCATCGGCGGCCACCCGGTCGGCGTGGTCTACGCCCGGGTTTCCGTGACCAACAACGGCGGCTCGGCGGTCACCATCGACCCAGGCGGCTCCGGGACGAACCTGATCCGGCTGACCAGCAGCTCGCTCAACACCGTGCAGCCCGGCGCTACCAGCAACCACGACTACCTCGTCGCGGTGGACAACTTCGGCAGCGGCTCCGCTCTGCCGACCGGTTCGACGCTGTCCTCCAACGCGCCCGGCTTCGACACGGCGGACAGCCAGATGGCCGCCTACTGGAACGGCCGCATCGGCGAGACCGCGTCCTTCTCGCTGCCGAACCTGGGCCTGCCCAACACCGGCAACCTGTCGAATCCGGGCACTGCTTTGACCAACGCCTACAAGGCAGGCACGGTCTACAGCCTGATGATGCAGGTCGGCGAGGCCCAATTCTCCGCGGCCGACAACTACGCGTGGCTGCTCAACCACGATGTCCCCGGCGAACTGAATGCGCGCCTTGAGACCGGCGACTACCACGACGCGCAAAACCTGCTGCTCACCGCACGCATCTCGCAGAACCCGAACTTCGACGAGCACGGCGCGAACTGGTACTACGACGGCGACTGGAAGACCCCGAGTTCGTGGGCTTACTACCTGGCCAAGACCAATGACACCGGGTTCGTGAGCCAGTACTTCCACGACGATTCCGGCGGCTCGAGCCAGTGGGGTCCGAGCCTCTACACGATCATGCACTCGATCTACACCGGGCAACTGGCCTCCGACGGCGTCCTGTCGACGAGCTTTGACAACGACTCCTCTGGCCGCTGGCTGTTCGACGACTACTCGGCGCTGCAAGGCCTCGCGGCTTACAAGTACATCGCCACCCGGATCGGCAACACGAGCGAAGCTCAGTGGGCTGATTCGGCCTACAGCTCACTGCTGAGCCATCTGAACACGCTGGTCGGCAACACCGAGTCGGCCAACGGATTCAACTACCTGCCCTGCACGGTCGACCAGCCGAACTCGGCCAACCGCTGCAACACCTACAACGACGCGAACTGGGCGTCCCCGGTCTGGGTCGGGCAGAACCAGTGGTCGACGATGCTGATGGGCGGCACGCTCAGCGGCGTGGTCGGCGACCCGGCGCAGGCGGACAACATGTACGCCTGGGGCTTCGCGCGGCTCGCGTCCAACGGACTGCCGTACCCGACCTTCGGCGCGTTCAACGGTTATTCGACCGCTTACAACACCGCCTACGCGAACGACGGGCTGTACGGCACGAACTACCGCGATCTGCCGATCACCAGCTACGCCTGGCAGATCGCGACCACCACCGGCGGACCCAACGCCTGGTGGGAGGCGAACGGCTCCGGGCCGAGCTCCAGCAACCCGTGGATCGGCAACCACGCCGGTCCCGAGTTCGGCGCCTGCCCTTACGCCTGGCCGATTTCCGCCCAGCAGGAGGGTCTGCTCCAGTCGATCGTCGCCGAGGGACTGTCCTCGACCGGCAGCGGCCCGTACACGTTCACCCGTCCGCTGTACATCGGCCGGGGCGTTCCGAACACCTGGATCGCGTCCGGGCAGACGATTTCCGCGAGCAACCTGACTACGTCCTATGACATGAGTAGCGGCTCGCGCAGCACCTATGGCGTGTCGATCGCGGTGACCAAGCCGTCGACGCGTGTGGTGACCGTCAACCTCTCCGGCAGCCTGCCGGGCGGCGCGGTGCTGATCCAGCTGCCGATCTTCAACTCGGTCGGCGTGTCCTCGGTCAGCGGCGGAACGTACAACTCGAGCACCCACACGGTCACCGCGACCTCGGGAGCATCGCAGGTGGTGATCACCCTGGCCAGCTGACGGCCTTCCAAGCACGCCGGTAAGCAGTACCAGCAGTCCGGATTCGCTCGGACAGCCGGGGCGGTGGTTCGCGGCCGCCGCCCCGGCGCTGGATCTATATGACAGAGGATTGACGTACTATGAGCCGGCACGGCACCGTCTCGATGCCTACGGTCGGGCGGCCGCCGATCGCGTCGAGCAGCCGCAGCGCCGCGATCCGGCCGATCTCCGCCAGATTGAGGTCGACCGTGGTCAGTGGCGGGCGGCTGGCGGCCGCGATCAGCTCCCAGTTGTCGTAGCCGACCAGGGCGACGTCCTCGGGGATGCGAACGCCGGCCTCGCGTAGCGCGTCCGCGACCCCACGCGCGATCAGGTCGTTTCCGCAGAAGATCGCGTCGCAGCCCGGGTCCGCGCGCAGGATCAGGCCGGCCGCGTGTCGGCCCCACAGCTCGGTCCACTCGCCGTGATACGTCCGGCCGCCGCACAGTTCGAGTCCTGACTCAGCCAGCCGCAGCCTGGCCTGCTCGGCGCGCACGGCCGCGGCTGCGTGGTGCGCCGGTCCGGTGATGTGGGCGATGCGGGTACGGCCGGAGTCGATCAGGTGCGCCACCGCCAGGCGCGCGCCGCCGGCTTCATCGGGCACGACCGAGGCGTCGCGCGGATCGGTGGACGGGCCGAGCGCGTACACGGTGGGCACGGAAGGGCGCCCGGCCAGAGGTGGGCGCGGGTCGGTGCGGCGTCCGGTGACGATGATCCCGTCAATCCGCCGGGCCAGCAGGGTACGTAGATGGTGCTGTTCGCGGATCACGTCGCCGCGACTGTCGCACAGCAGCACCGAGATCTGTTCCGGACCGAGCGCGTCCTCGGCGCCGAGGAGCACCGGGATGCTGAAGCGGCCGATGCTGTCGGTGGTCAGCAGGCCCACGGTCCAGCTGCGCCCGGCGAGCAGGCCGCGGGCGAGCGGGTTCGGCTGGAAGTTCAGCTGCTCGGCGGCCTCGAGCACGCGCTGCCTGGTCTCCGGGCGCAGCCGACCGCGGTTGTTGAGCGCCTTCGAGGCGGTGCCGACGGTGACCCCGGCGAGCGCCGCCACATCGCCCAACGTGGGCGGAGCCGAGCCCGATTCACGCCGCGTCGACGTAGCCGCCGTCTTTTTCACAGCACGCGGCGACGTCGAGGCGCCACCCTTCCCGTCGCCGGCTTGATCGTCGGGGGCCGGCTCGGCCGGGAAACTTTCAAGGTCATCGCCCGCGGACTGCGGCTGCGCTGACGACCCAAGATCTTCGGTACGTGCTGCTTCCAGCTCTGCCATCGGACAAACCCTTTCCCACCACCAGCGGCAAGGATCTCATACCGGCAAGCCCGCCCACAGAGTCTTGACGCAGCGGGCGCGGCAGCCTACCTTCCCGGATAGGAAAAGGTTTTCCGTACTTTTCCGAACCAGCCGCCCGACGAGGACCCAGCGTGCCTCGTCGAGCATGTCCCTCCTCGAGTCCAGGGAGCCGAGCGTGGCCAGCCGTCCGCAGTCAACGCCAGCGCATCGCGCCGGCCCGCTGCAGCCGACCGCCGACGCGCGGTGCGCTCTACGCCCGGTCGGAAGGTCGCGCATCACCGGCGGCTTCTGGGGCGAGTGGCGCCGGATCAACGCCGAGGTGTGCGTTCCGCAGGGTCCTGCGTTGCTTGAGGCGGCCGGAAACCTGCACAATCTGCGGCTCGCGGCCGGGCAGGCCGAGGGCGAATACCGGGGCGTGCACCCTTTCCTCGACACCGACGTGTACAAGTGGCTGGAAGCCGCCGCCTGGCAGGCTGCTGATACCGATGCGGCCCCCGAGCTCGACGCGATGATCTCGTTGATCGCCGCGGCGCAGCAGCCCGACGGATACCTCAACAGCTGGTTTCAGGTGGTTAAGGGCGGCGAACGCTATCGCGATCTGCGGTGGGGCCACGAGCTGTACTGCGCCGGCCATCTGATCCAGGCCGGGATCGCGCTGCATCGCACTACCGGTCGCGCCGAACTGCTGGCTATCGCGCGCCGGTTCGCGGATCAGATCGACTCGACTTTCGGTCCCGGAAACGCGGTCGACGGCGTGTGCGGCCATCCCGAGGTGGAGACCGCGCTGGTCGAGCTCTACCGGGAGACCGGCGAGCCGCGTTACCTCTCCCTCGCGCGCTACTTCGTCGATCGCCGCGGGTACGGCCTGCTGGCAGCGAAGGATCGGCGCGCGGCGGAAGCCGGACCGGCGTACTGCCAGGACCATGTCCCGGTACGCGAGGCCACCGAGGTCGCCGGTCACGCGGTGCGCCAGCTGTACTTGCTCGCCGGGGTCGCCGACGTGGCCGCGGAAGCCGACGATTCGGAGCTGCGGGCCGCGGCCGAGCGGCTGTGGGCGGAGATGGTCGCGCGCAAGACGTATGTGACCGGCGGGCTCGGCGCGCATCACGACGAAGAGGATTTCGGCGATCCGTACGAGCTGCCGAACGAGCGGGCCTACTGCGAGACCTGCGCGGCGGTCGCGTCCGTGCAGTGGAGCTGGCGGATGGCCCTGATGACCGGTCAAGCGAAGTACTCGGACCTGGTCGAGCGCACGCTCTACAACGCGGTTCTGGCGGGTGTCTCGCTGGATGGCGAGCGCTGGCTGTATGTCAATCCTCTTCAGGTGCGCGACGGCTATCGGCACCCGGACGGCGATCACGGCGTGCGCCGCGTCGCATGGTTCCGCTGTGCGTGCTGCCCGCCTAATGTGATGCGGCTGCTGGCCAGCTTGCCGCACTACTTCGCCTCGGCTGACGACTGCGGACTTCAGCTGCACCAGTACGCCACTGGACGCTTCGGCGACGAGAGCGCGCAGGGCGCGTTCGCGGTGCGCGTGGTAACCGATTACCCCTGGAACGGCCGGATCTCAATCGTCGTGGACGAATGCCCCGCCAAGGCCACGCCGTGGACGCTGTCGCTGCGCATCCCGTTTTGGTGCAACGGTTTTCGGCTCGTCATCGAAGGCGAGCCGACCGAAGCAGTGCCCGAAGACGGCTGGCTGCGCCTGCGGCGCGCCTGGCGCCCCGGTGACGCCCTGGAACTCGAACTCTCCCTCGAGCCGCGGCTCGCCGTCGCCGACCCGCGGGTCGACTCCGTGCGCGGCTGTGTGGCGATCGAGCGCGGACCGCTGGTGTACTGCGTCGAAGGGGTCGATCACCCCGGCGGCGGCCTGGACGATCTGCTTTTCGACCCGGCGCCCGGGCTCACCGAAAAGCACGACCCGACCTTGCTCGGCGGCGTGACGGTGCTGCACGGCTCGGGCCGGCGGCGCGGAACCACGGCCCTGGACGGCGCACGAGGTGGAGGGGACGGTGCGGCCTCCTGGTGGCCGTACCGCAGCCTCGGACGAGTGATTCGCGCGAAAGCCCGCGCCGACGCGGGTATCGCCGCCGCCGAACAGTTCGAACTGACTGCGATCCCTTATTACGCGTGGGCGAACCGAGAGGACGGCCCGATGCGGGTCTGGCTGCCCACGTCCTGACCCAGACTCCGCTGCCGCTGCACGGTGCCCGCGGCGGCAGCGGCTTTATCAACCGCTTCGAGAATCACGAGGAGGAAACGCCGAAAGTCCGACCGGAGGCCGGCCGATCTGGTCGGCTCAGGTCGTCAAACGTGCTCCTGCCGCTGGGGAACCGCGAATTCCCCGGCCGGCAGGAGTACCCATGCGACAGGAGGAGCGCTTTCCAGACAGACCCCGGCAGCCGCCCTCGCGGTGCGCCACCGGCTATCGCGGGCTCAGTCCCAGGACCAAAGCTGGTGTGATTGACCGCTACAGGGTTCGAAGTCGAGCTGCGTTCCGTCGCCGTCTCCCGGCGCGTTCAGGCAAAGTCCCGAGTGGTCGCCGACGATCGAGCCGTCAGACCGCATGGTCCAGCGCTGATGCGATTGGCTGCCGCAGGTGAACAGTTCCGGGTGCGTGCCGGTTGCGCCGGCCGAGGAGGCGTCGTCGAGGCAGTACTGCCCGCCGTCGATGGTCAGCTGTCCGGTCGTCGCCAGGGTGAAGACTTGATTAGCTCCGTTGTTGCAGGTCCAGATCTGCTCCACCACCCCGTTGGCGTAGTAGCCGCCCGAGGTGTCAAGGCAGGTACCAGAACCCTGGTTGTACAACCGGCCGGTGTGGCTAACCTGCGGGGCAGAACTCGACGGGCTCGGCGCAGCAGAGGCCGAGGCAGATACGACTGGTGACGCGCTGGGCCTCGCGGGGCTTGCCGAAGGCGTCGCCGACGCGGTGTTGCTCGCCGACACGGACGCGGTCGGAGCCAGCGTGTTGGTCGGCGTCCCGATAGCAGAGCCTGGCGATATTGGACTGCCGACCGGGGCGCCAATGCCGACCCGCGTCGGCAGCGTCGATGCATCCGCGCGCGGAGAGCCGTGCGTGGTCAACCCATACGTGATGAACGCCGCGAGCGCGACACCGCAGAGCGCGGCGGCGATGATCGTCCACAGCCGACCGCCGCGGGTCCGCTGAGCGTAATGCCCAGCGCCACGAGCCGCGACGACACTGCCGGCTCGCCGCGTGACCGCTGTTTCAGGCTGCTCCATCCGCTTGGGCAGTGGATCGTGCCCTGATATGTGTGCGCCGTCGCCGAAGAAACCGAGATCCGGGCCGGCGGTGACCGCGACCGGTGGCGACGGGGGCACCGTTTCGAGCACGTCGACGACCTGGCCGCTGGCTTGCCGTAGTACCGCTGCGAAGTCCGCGGCGGACGGCCGATGCCGCGGATTCTCATCGAGGCAGGCGGCAAGCGCGTCGGCTACCGAGTCCGGCACTTCGGCGGGCAACGACACCACTGCGGACGCATCACGCCGCGCGTGTCCCTGCGGCCTTCGGCCGAACGGCGGCTCGCCGGTCAGTGCCTCGTAGAGGACGACTCCGGCGGCATATACATCGGCGGATTCGGTCGGCGCCTCCCCCGCGCCGAGTTCCGGTGCGACGTACTCGGCGCCTACGTTCGCGTCCGCAGCCTGTGATGTCACCGTCTGCTGCACTACGGCCCGGCCGAGTAGCGCGGCCATGCCGAAATCGGTCACCCGCAGCGCGATCCCGGTCTCAAGATCGGACTCGAGTAGCAGATTCGACGGTTTCACGTCGCCGTGTGCGACGCCGACGTGCCGCGCAGCCGACAGCGCATCGCACAGTTGCGCGGTAAGCGAAAGTGCCGCGCCGACTGGCATTGTGCCTTGCCGGTCAAGCAGCGCGCGCAGATTCTCACCGGGCACCAGCCGCGAAATCAGCGCCACAGACTCATCTTGCTCCACGATGTCGTCTACCGGGACGATGTTGGGGTGCGTCAGCTGACTGATCCAGGCGACCGTGGCGCGCATTCTGGCCAGCGCGCCCTCGTCCTGGACCAGTTCAGGGCGCAGCAATTTCACCGCGCATTCGGTCGCGGCCGCCTCATCGCGCCCGCGCCAGACCTCCCCGGCGATCCCCTCGCCGAGCGGATCGAGCAGCGTATAGCGACCGCCCAGCAGCCACCCGGGATCCGGCATGTCAAGCCCCGTCATCATGAACCCTAGGTACTAAAGCGGATTGAATTAACCGCGGCCTGCGCGCAAGGCAATATTCGGCAAACTGCGCCGCGCGTCAACCCTTTCATCCTGTCAGCGCCGTATGACACTGTGCGAAAGTAGTCGTTCGCATGTTCGCATGTTCGTAAGCGCGAAGCGCCGCGCCGCCCGAGAATTCAGGCGACACGGCGCCGTCGCGCCAAGCCGTCCGGTTGGCCGTGTGTAAGAAGTAGCGCTGGGGCCGCGCTACTTGTTACACACGCTCTAGCCGCGCAACAGCTGACGGGCCATCACCACGCGCTGGACCTGGTTCGTGCCCTCGTAGATCTGTGTGATCTTCGCGTCGCGCATCATGCGCTCGACCGGGTACTCCTTGATGTAGCCGTAGCCGCCAAGGATCTGCACCGCCTCCGTTGTGACCGCCATGGCCGTGTCGCTGCAAAAGAGCTTCGCCATCGCCGAGGCCTTGCGCACAGGTCTAACGCCGGCGTCGTACTGCGTTGCCGCCTCGCGCACGAGGAGGCGCGCTGCCTGGATCTCGGTCGCCACGTCCGCGAGCTGGTGCGAGACGGCCTGGAAGCTCGCCAGCGGCTTGCCGAACGCCTCGCGCTCCTGCGTGTAGCCGACGGCCGAGTCGAGCGCCGCCTGTGCCATGCCGACCGCAAACGCGCCGACGCTCGGCCGGAAGAGGTCGAGCGTGTCCATCGCGACGCCGAAGCCCTCGCCGATCTCGCCGAGCACGTGGTCGGCCTCGACCCGGACGCCGTCGAATTCGAGCCGGCCGATCGGGTGCGGGGCGAGCAGGGCGAGGTGCTCTCCGGAGAGCCCGTCGCTCTCGCGCGGAACGACGAAGGCCGTGATGCCCTTCGAGCCGGAGTTGGCCGTTGGCGCGGAGACGCTGTAGACGTCCGTCTCGGGCGCGTTCGAGATCCAGATCTTCGTTCCGGTCAGGCGGAAGCCGTCGCGTTCGCGCTTCGCCTGCAGGGTCAGGTTGGCCGCGTCG
>NZ_DATNGK010000035.1:0-2356 GCF_035605935.1 Actinocrinis sp.
GTGGCCGCTGCCTTGGAGGTCGCGGTTCGCACCGGCGCCCCCGTCGCCGCGGTTCTCGATCGGGCTCGTAACGATGTCGCAGACCGGATGGGGATCGCCCGTGACTTGGCTGCAGCGGTATCTGGTGCCCGCGCTTCGGCCGCGCTGCTGGCCGTGCTCCCAGTACTCGGCGTCGCTATGGGCGTTGGACTAGGAGCCGCTCCGCTTGAGGTGCTGTTCGGTACGTCAGTCGGACACGGCGTGCTGGCCGCGGGCACAGTGCTCACGGCCGCCGGGGTGCTCTGGACGGAGCGCTTGATAAGCGGCGCGGAGCGTACGCCGTGACCCCGGTCGTCCTCGGTCTGTTCGCCGCCGGGATCTGGTTCAGCGGACGACGAGTAGGCGAGCACTCCTCGGTGATCACTCCAGCGTCCGGCCGCCTGACCGGCTGGCGCTCGCATTGGCTAGCCCGCCGAACGCGCGTCCGAGCCGGGCTCTCGCCCGGCCGCCTGGGCTTGATCTCGGGCGCTGCCGGTGTTGTTGTCGCGCTCGCCATCTTGGGCCCTGTCACCGGCGGCGTCGCCAGCGTGATCGTCGCGCCCCTTGTGGCGGCCGGTGCCGCGTATCTAGCCCGACGATCGCGCTCCCGCCCTGACGGTCGGCGGATAAGTGGGCTTGCGCTGACGGTCGACCTACTGGCTGCGGCACTGCGGGCTGGTCAGCCCGTTGATGCGGCGCTCGCTGCCGTGGCAGTCACCGCCGACTCTCGAACTTCGGCGGAACTGGCGCAGGTCGCTGGGCTTATGCGGCTTGGTGCCGACCCACCCGAGGCCTGGGAGGCGCTCCTCTCCGATCCGGTTCTCGGGGGCGTGGCCCGGACCGCATGCCGAAGTGCGCAGAGCGGGATCCGGCTGGCCGGGAGCCTCGAACAACTTGCTCGCGAGCTACGGGCGGAAACTCGGGCCGCCGCGCAGGCCCGGGCGCATCGCACGGCGATCTGGGCGATGGCGCCACTCGGCCTGTGCTTCCTTCCCGCCTTCGTGTGCGTCGGCGTTGTCCCCATAGTCATCGGGCTCGCGGGTGGCGCGTTCACCGATTTGTCATAGCGCCAATCGGTTCCCGCTCGCCGACAGCGTGAAGCGATCCACGATTTCCGGTGAATGTGGGCTTCGTTTCCCGCTAGCGAGGTGTGTTACCCGCCTGCGCTGTCCAGGCGGCAGCTCCGCCTCACGAGACCACCCCACGAAACCACCCCACGAAACCACCCAACGAAATCGCTGGCGCGCTTTCGTCGGGACCCCGGATCGCTGGCGCGCTTTCCTTGGGCCCCCGGATCGCTGGCGCGATTTCGTGGAGACCCGGATGGCGGCGCGATTTCGTCGGGGCCCTGGGTCGTCGCGAAATGGCGCTGCCATTCGTCTCCTCCTCCGCGGTCCATCCGCCTGGATACGCGCCATCCAGGCAGAGAACCTTGCCAGCGGGACAACTAGCGGGATGATGTTCGCCGCCCGGAGCGAGCACGCCGAGACCGCGTGCCGCGTCGCGCTGGTTCGTCGCGCCTCCGCGAGCCATCGTCCGCGTGGCCTGCGCTGTCAGGCGCTTGTATTAGTTGTCCCTGAGGGCGCGTTGCTGTCCACGACGACACGGCCAAGTGTGCGAACGCCTGCGCGTAAGTCGACGCAGCCGGCTTCCCGGGCGTGGCGGCGGTGCGCGGAGCGATGTTCAGGTCGATGGCGGCTGGCCGCCGCGCGCATTGTGACGCCGCGCACTGTCAAGTCGAGCATCCACAGCCGATGACTTGTCCACAGTCGTACGGCACGCCCAGCGCCGAAGCCGTGTGAGCGGTTGGCTTCGAGGCGTCGAGGCAGCGCAGGTCCGAAGGTCGGACCGGTAACTGCTGCCGGGAGGTGGCTGACATGATCAGGAAGTTGCGGCAGCTCGTGCGCGACGACGCCGGCATGACGACGGCGGAATACGCGGTCGGCACGATTGCCGCGGTGGCATTCGCGGCCGTCTTGTACAAGGTGGTACAAAGCGGCGTCGTGCAGTCAGCCCTGACCGCTATCATTCAATCCGCGCTGCACACGTTGTGATCGCCAACCGCTCGCGCGGTGACCGTGGGATGGTCACGGCGGAACTAGCGATGGCGCTTCCCGTGCTGATCATTGTGCTTGCCGCGGGTCTGGCGGCGGTGACGGTCGTCGGTCAACGCGTTCGAGCGGAGGACGCGGCTCGCGAAGCGGCTCGGGCCGCGGCTCGCGGCGACACCGCCGCCGCGCACCGCCTGGTCAGCCAGGTCGCTCCTGGTGCATCCGTGTCTATCTCTCAGTCGGCCGATCGGACAACCGCTCGGGTTTCCCTGGTTGTCCGTCCGCTG
>NZ_DATNGK010000036.1:0-12190 GCF_035605935.1 Actinocrinis sp.
TAGCAGCATGATGAGCAGAAACACCGCCGCGTACGCGATCAGGTAAAGCTGCGTCGCGCCGTACTGATACGCAAGGTATTGCTGCGCAGGCACCAGAATGAACGCACCGAGCACCGGACCCCACAACGTGCCGCGGCCGCCGAGGTACGCCATCAGCACCATGCCGATCGTGATCAGCGGGTCGACCGCGAACTGCGGATAGATGAAGGTGACGTAGTAAGCCCAGACGGCGCCGATCATTCCCGCGATACCCACGGACACCGCGAAGGCGAGCAGCTTCACGCCCGTAACATGCACGCCGATTCCTCGGGCGCGCTCCTCGTCGGCGGCCACGGCTTGCAACGAAAGGCCGGCCCCGCTGTGCAGCGCAGCCCAGGTGATCCCCATGGAGAGGGCGAGCAACAGCACCAATACCAGGTAGAACGGGCGCTCGTAGCTGTCGACGTCGAATGGTGCTCCCGGCATACCGATCCCCTGCGAGCCGCCGGTGAGCGAGTTCAGGTTGAACGCCAGGGTCTGCACGACGAAGAGCAGCGTGATGGTGACGATCGCGAACACGTCGCTGCGCGTGCGCATCGCGATCCAGCCGACCGCGAGTCCGAGCACTGCGACACCTGCTCCGACGACCGGCAGCGCCAGGAAGGGCAGGAGCCCATTCGCCCCGACACCCCGGTGCTGGAAGTAGATCGCCTCGGCGTACGCCCCGGCGCCGAAGAACGCGGCGTGCCCGAGCGATGGATAACCAGCGAGCCCGCCGACCAAGTTCCACGCGCTGGCCAAGCCCGCGTAGATCAGCGTGAACACGCCAAGATTGACGATCCAGTGCTCGGTCACGGCAAACGGCAACGCGGTGAGCAGGCCAAAGAAGATCAGGGCTCGAAGCACGCCCGCGCGGCTCACAGCGCGCCCCGCAGGCTCGCACCGAACAGCCCGCGCGGACGCAGCAGCAGCACCGCGAGCAGCACGATGAAAAAGCTGAAGTCCGACCAGATTGGCGGGCCGAGCGCGGCGACGAGCGACGCGACCACGCCCATGACCAGCGCGCCGACGATCGAGCCGCCGATGCTGCCGAGACCGCCGAGCACGACTATCGAGAGTAACCGGGAGATCAGGTCGTAGTGGCTACCCGAGTTGAAGGAGTACAAGAGTCCGTATACCGCGCCAGCCGCCGCGGCGGTCGCCGCCCCGATCCCGAAGCCCGCCGCCGCCACGACTCGCGCATTCACCCCGAGCAGCCGAGCCGACTCAGGGTTCTGCACAGTGGCCCGGATCGCGCGGCCGAACTTCGTGCGCTCCAGCACGAGGTACAACACGCCGAGCAGCGCCGCGGACAGCAAGAACGCGTACAGCCGCACCGCGGAGATCTGATAGCCCCCAACGCTGAACGAGCGATCGGCGTAGCTGGCCTGGATCGTGCGGTACGTCGTTTTGTAGGTGACGCTGAGCACGCCCTCGATACCGAGCGCGACCGCAAAGGTGACCAGGAGCGAAAGCTCCGCCCTGTCCTCCTCGCGCAGCGGTCGTAGGAACAGCCACTGGAGCCCGGCCCCGACGCCGAACAGCGCCGGGGTGGTGATCAGGATCGAGAGGAAAGGGTCAAGGCCGAAGGAGGTGAACAGCGAGTAGCTCAGGTACGCCCCGGCGATCACCAGCGCGCCCTGCGCGAGGTTCACCACCTTCATGACGCCGAAGATGATCGTCTGGCCGCTGGCCATGAGGGCGTAGACGCCCCCGGTCAACACGCCCAGAATCAGCGCCTGGATGACGGTGTGCACGGTGGCCGGCCTACTTTCCGGCCCAGGCAAGCGGTTCGGTGACCGGGGGGTGCTCGGCCCGGTTGGCCGGGTAGACAGCGAGCAGCTTGCCGCCGATCCACTGCTCCAACAGATACGAGCCCTGCGGTGTGCCCGAAGAATCCCAGGACAGGTTGCCCTCCAGGGTCGGCCAGGTTCCCGAATGCAGGGTGCTGATGATGGTCGCGTTGTCGACCTTCTTGGTCTTGGCGGCCACCTCTTCGAGCAGCATTCCGCAGGAGTACGCCTCCGCCGACGTGCTGTCGATCTGATCAGCGGTGCCGCCGTACGCCTTGGTGTACGCGGCGATGAAGGCGGCGCTACCCGAAGCCGTGCTGCCGGCGAACCAGTCCCCTGAAGAGAAGATGCCCTCGGTGTTCGCCAGACCCACGGCGTTGGGGAAGTCGACCGGCGAGTTGGCGCCGTTGGACAGGAACAACCACTTGGGCGCCCACTTGAGCTGGATCATGGCCCTGACGTCGGCGTAAGCGTCCTCGGATTGCGTACCGGCCACCACCACATCCGGTTTGGCCGCGGCCACCTTGGCGATGATCGGGCTCAGGTCGGTGGTTTCCGCAGGGTAGATCGACTTATACACAGTCCTAATTCCCGCCGCCTCGAAGCGCTGGCGCACCGCGTCCGCGATCGGCGAGGCGAAGGGATCGTCAAGGGACGGGTACGCCGCTGTCTTCGGACGCTGATCCGCCGGCAGCGACAGGATGTAGTCCGCGAACACCATCCCGCCCTGCACCGTAGCCGCCGGCTGCACGAAGAAGAGGTTGTGCAGGTGTTGCGCGAAGACCGCGGGCCCGCCGCCGGCCGGCTCAATGAACGCATAGTGATACCGGTTGACCACCGCCGAGGACGGGATGGTCAGCAGCGAGGAGAAGGGGCCGAACACCAGGTCCACGTGATCGCGGTTGATCAAGTTCTGATAGTTGCTCACGGCCTGGTTCGGACTTGAGGCGTCGTCCACGATCTTGAGCGTCACCGTGCGCCCGAGCACCCCGCCCTTCGCGTTCACGGTTTTGGCCCAGAGCTGGTAACCGCGCTCTGCGGCCTTGCCCGGGTCCGCGAAGTCCCCGGTCAGCGAGAGCGAGATGCCAATGGTCAGTGTCGTCGGGCCCTTCGCAGTATTGCCATGCGAACTCCCGCAGGCCGCCGCGGTCAGCGTGCTCGTGACCACTACCAGTGCGATTGCCGCCGCGCGGCGACGTAGCGCGAAGCGCTGCATACGATTGCAGTCAAGCATGTGCTCGGTCCTCCTCGGGACTACCTGGCCCAGTGCGGAAAGGAGGTGGGGACTGACGGACGCAGTGCGCGATGGTCGAAGCCGTCGATTGCGCTGCAATATCCGCCCAGGCAGCCACGCTGTCAATGCCTACTCGCCGTCGTTTTCCCCTCGGCGCCCCCGCCTGCGCCTTCGCGCCCCCACGGCTCGCGACACGCGTGGCTTAAGTTTGCAATCGATTGTGGGATCACCCGGAGCTACACTCGGCGCGTGCCCCGAGCCTCCACGCTCTCCGATGTCGCGCAGCGCGCCGGCGTCCACCAGGCGACCGCCTCGCGCGCTTTGAACCCGGCGAGTCGTCACCTGGTGAACCGTGCGACCGCCGAGCGGGTGTTGGCCGCCGCCCGCGAGTTGGGCTACGTCCCGAACGCGATCGCCCGCGGGCTGCGCACCAGTCGCTCGGGCACGGTCGGCGTGATCATCCCGGACCTGATGAACCCGCTGTTCCCGCCGATCGTGCGCGGCATCGAAGACGTACTCGCGCACGAGGGCTATACCGCACTGCTGGCCAACACGGACAACGACGAGCAGCGCGAGCGAGCCTTATTCGAGTCCTTAGTCACTCGGCGAGTGGACGGCTTCATCGTCGCCACGGCCCGCCGCAACCATCCGCTGCTGGACGAGGCGGCGCGCCACGGGCTCAAAGTGGTGCTGGTCTACCGCGGCACTGACCGCACCGACTTCTGCGCGGTGACCGCCGACGACCGGCTCGGCATCGCGCTGGCGACGGAGCATCTGATCCAAACCGGGCATCGCCGTATCGGACACCTGGCCGGCCCGCAGGACCTGTACACCGGCTCCATCCGGGCGAACTCGTTCACTGAGACGCTGCGCTCGCATCATCTGCGCCTGCCCCCGGAGCACATCGTGGTCTGTGACGCGTACAGCGAAGCCTCAGGAGCGTCCGGGACGCGAACCCTACTGGATCAGGCGCCGGACCTCACCGCGATCGTCGCGGCGAACGACCTTCTCGCGCTCGGCGCCTGCGACGTGCTGCGTGAGCGCGGCCTGCGCTGCCCGGACCAGGTTTCCGTCACGGGGTTCAATGACATGCCGTTCGCGGACAAGTTCGACCCGCCCCTGACGACGGTCCGCGTGCCGCACTATGACCTCGGTGCTGAGGCCGGTCGCCTGCTGCTCGACCAGCTCACCCGCCCGGGCCCGCACCTGGTCAAGCGACTCTCCCTTCCACCCGCGCTGATCACGCGAGGCTCAACCGCCCCGCCGCCGCAGTAACCCGAACGTCGCGGTCAACCTGTCCCGTTCAACGGGAAAACCCGCTTTCCCCACCCAACCAACCGCCGCCCGCCGTCCCGCTTTTCCCATGCAAAACCCCGCGATGACATCTCCGCTACGCGGCTTGAGTGCAGTGGCGAGTCTCGTTTACGGCGGTTCTCGAGCACAGACGCTCTTGTGCGCTGTGAGTCTCGCGATAGCTTCGCCGACGGTGGATGACGGTAGCGCGGGACACGCGTGCACAGGTTTTTCACTCGGTCACGCGCAAACGGGTGAAACACCGAAAACACCCGCCATACAACCCCGAAACCCTGCACCGGAGCGAGGGTGAGGCGCTGTGGAGCGCACCGACCGGGCACCGGCACGTCACCACCGCGGAAAGCTATGCGCTGTAAGACGGAGAACCGGCAGGTTCGCTAGTACCCGCCTTTCTGAAAATCCGTGCACGCGTGTCCCGCGTTACCGTCATCCACCGTCGGCGAAGCTATCGCGAGACTCACAGCGCGCAAGAGCGTCTGTGCTCGAGAACCGCCGTAAACGAAACTCGCCGCTGCACTCAAGCCGCGTAGCGGAGGTGTCATCGCGGGGTTTTGCATGGGAGAAGCGGGATGGCGGGCGCCGCTCGTTCACGGACCCGCCTGTGGGCCGTGAACGAGCGGCGTGCGGTACGCCTGCTTACGACGTGCTGCAGGCCACGCCGTTGAGGGCGAAGCCAGTGGGTGCCGCGGCGTTGCCGGTGTGGTTCGCCTGGAAGCCGAAGCTCGTGTTGCCGCCCGGCGGGATCGCGGCGTTGTAGCTCACGTTCGTCGCGGTGACCGCACCACTGGACGGGCTGATCGTCGCATTCCAGGCATTAGTCACCGTCTGGCCGCCGGGCAGCGTGAAGCTGAGCTTCCAACCGTTGACCGCCGCCGCGCTGGTGTTGGTGACGGTGATGTTCTCGGTCAGCCCCGTGTTCCACGCGCTGACAGCATCAGATACCTTGCACGCGCCTGAGGAACCGGTCGCAGATGCCGACGGCGAGGGCGACGGCGACGCAGAAGGCGAATGCGATGGTGTCGGGCTACCGCTCGGCTGGCCGGGGCTACCGATGCTGCCGGGTACCGACAGCAGGGCTTGGTACCAGACGGCCGCCATCTTGTCGTAGCCGGCAGCGTTCGGGTGCACCCCGTCAACCAGATCGGCCGTGGTCAACGCGTCGTACATGTCGACCAGGTGCACGTGCTTGCCCGCGGCCACCTTGCTCTGCACGATGCCGGGGATCGCCGCGTTGAACGCGCGCAACTGGGTGGCGTCGTAGCTGAGCGGGATGATCTGCGCGACGAACACCTCGGCGCTCGGCAGGGTATTGGTGATGTGGTCGATCAGCGCGGACAGCCGGTTCGGAGCGTTCGGCAGGTCGTAGTTCTGGCTGATGTCGTTGGTGCCGATGTGCAGCAGTACCGTGTGCGGCTGGTAGGTATTGAGCCAGCTGACGATGTTCGCGTCGATCTGGTCGATGCGCCAGCCGGAATGTCCTTCGTGATCGTGGTCGCCCAGGCTGGCCGGGCCGTTGGACAGCGACCCGACGAAGTCGACCTTGTAACCGTTCGCGGTGAAGCGCTGCCACAGCCCGATGCGGTACCCGCCGGGCACCGTCAGCCCGTCCGTGATGGAGTCGCCCAGCGGCATGACCTTCACGCCGCCGTTGGACTCAGCGAGCGCCACATTCGCCTTCAGCGCGGCGCCGGCGGTCAGCACCCCGACCGCGAGCGCCGGAGCCAGTGAGGCGGCCAGCCAGGTTCTGCTCTTGCGCATGCCCGATCCTTCCCGTTGCTTGCGATCCATCAATTCGTCAGCAGGTTGAGTTAGTCTGCGTCAGCAGGCCGATCCGCCAAGGCAGCAGGTTGTAGCTCTGCGTCGAGCCAGGAGCGACGCCCTGATAGAGGTACTGCAGGTGGCAGGGGCTGATCTGGTCGGTCTGGTCGTAGTTGGTGCGGATCGCCTCGCCGCTGCTGATGTCCTGGCTCCACGGACTACCGGAGTAGGTGACGTTCTCGTCCCCGGCAAACGGGTTGCTGCCGGTAGCGGCCAACGGGCTCCACGTGCCAGTCAAGCTGGTGGCGGTGAAGGAGTGGAACTGGCGGTGCCCATCCGGGCCGAAGGCCTCGACGATCAGCAGGTACTGATTCGTACCGGCGACCTTGTAGACGTTGTCGGCCTCGAAGAAATTACGGTTGTTCGAGTCCGAGGCCGCGATCACGGTGCTGCTGTCGAACCCGTTCGGGAACTGCGACATCGACGTCGTCGACCGGTACAGATGGCCGTTGTCGTCCATCGAGAACAGATAGCAGTTCGCTGAGTCGCAGATCACCCAGGAGTCGACCCAGTAGCCGCTGCCGATGTTCTGCTGGATGATCGAGGGCTCGCTGGAGTAGAAGTTCTTCGGCGCGCTCCAGCCGGCCGGGTTCGAGATGTCAGGGTTCGTCGAGTAGGCGATGTTGCCGCCGGTCTGGAAGGTCAAGTACCACAGCTTCTGCGGCGCGAAGTAGAACACCATCGGCGCGGTCTTGTAGCCGCCGCCGATCGGGGTGTTGTCCAGGTAGTACGGCTGCGCGGAGGCGGCCTGCGACCAGTCGGTGAAGCTGATCTGCGCCATTCCGTAGCTGCCGGCCGAGTTCGTGGTCGACATCAGCACGTACCATTTGCCGTTGTAGTTGACGACTGACGGGTCCTTGACCGCCACCAGGTTGTGGCTCGCGTTGGAGATCGGGCTGATCAGGATGCCGCTGCTGCTCCACTTGAAGCTGCTCGGCAAGCTGCCGCCGCCGCTGCTGCCGCTCGGTGAGGCCGAGGGGGACGGTGAAGAGGAGGCGGAGGCGGACGGCGTCGGCGATCCGCTGCTGACCGCGCCGGTGCAGGCGGTGCCGTTGAGCGTGAAACCGGCCGGGATCGGGTTGCTGCCGGTCCACGATCCGTTGAAGCCGAACGCTGTGCTGCCCCCGGTCGCGATCGAGCCGTTGTAAGACAGGTTGCTGACGGTGACGTTGCCGCCAGACTGGCTATAGCTGCCGTTCCACAGCTGCGTGATGCTCTGCCCGGCGGTGAACGACCAGGCCAGCCTCCAGGAGGTGATCGGGCTGCCGAGGTTCGTGATGCTCACGTTGGCACCGAAGCCGCCCTGCCACTGGCTGCTGACCGTGTAAGTGACCTGACAGCCCGCGGCCGCCTGCGCCGAACTCGCCACGGCGAGCCCAGCGCCGGTCAGCGCGAGCGCCGCCGTGCCGACCGCCCAAGTCGACCGATGGTTAAGCCTCATCGCGTACCTCCGCGCCGCGTTCGAGGGAGACACATCTCAGACTCCTTGATAGCGCTCACATTCACCTCCGCGATCCAGCCCGAGAGGACCGTCGGTGACAGGCGCAGTGTGGAGTCGACGGGATGGACGGGCAAGTACCGCTCCGGGCGCGTGAAGGCCGTTCAGCGGTGGCATCGCGGCTTCTGAGAAAGCCGCGTTCACCTTCTGACGTGGCTGCTCGTGTAGTCGAACTCTTGGATCGCCGTGGTCGAACCGGTCCGAATCTTGTGCGCACCCTGCGAAAGTTTCTGTCGCACGGCTTGCCGCCTGCCGGCGTGTGGACGTGGTTACCACCGACTCGCGCAGGTGCCTTGGGCGCTCAAAATGCGGTCTGCGGCAGGTCACGGCGGACGGGCGTCCGGTATGCAAGTTTCGGTGCGCTTAACCGGTTTTTTCTGCACCATGGCGCGGTTCGTTGACCGTGCTGGGATCCCCAACTACCGTCGCGCGGCGAGCCGGGCACCGCTCAGTCATCAGTCACGCGGGCACGGAGAAGAGGACTGCGATGAAACGAACTCGCGCGGCGCTGACCGCCACGCTAGCTACCGCAACGGCGACCGCCCTGAGCACCTTGGTGGCGCTCGCGCCGAGCGCGTCGGCGGCCTCGCTGGTGCAGATCAGCAACTTCGGGAACAATCCGACCGGCCTGTCGATGTACGAGTACATCCCGGCCAATGTGAGCGCCCACCCTCCGCTGCTGGTTGTGCTGCACTATTGCGGTGGCTCGGCGCAGGCGGAGTTCAGCGGCACCGAGTTCGCCTCGCTGGCCGACCGCTACGGGTTCATGGAGATCTACCCGCAGGTCAACAACCCCAGCAACGACTGTTGGGACGTGGCCTCTGACGGCGCGCTGACCCACAACGGCAACAGCGACCCGGCCGGCGTCATCTCGATGGTCCAATATGCCGAGGCGCACAACAACATCGACACCAGCCGCATCTACGTCACCGGCAACTCATCCGGCGGCATGATGACCAACGTCATGCTCGGCGACTACCCGGACGTGTTCAAGGCGGGGGCCGCGTTCATGGGCGTGCCCTTCCACTGCTTCTACACGGGCACCGTGCGCGGCTGGAATTCCGCTTGCGCACAAGGTCAGGTCAGCAACACTGCGCAGGTCTGGGGCGACTACGTGCGCGGCGCCTATCCGGGATACACCGGACCGCGCCCGCGCATGCAGCTATGGCACGGCACCACCGACACGACGCTGAGCTACAACAACTTCGGCGAGGAGATCAAGCAGTGGACAAACGTGCTCGGCGTGAGCCAGACACCGACGTCCAGCAGCGTGATCAACGGCAACTGGACGCACACGACGTACGGCGACGCCAATAACCCGGCGGTCGACGCCTACAGCATCGCCGGGGTCGGCCATGCCTTGCCGCAGAGCGGTATGGCCGCGGTTGCCGTCCACTTCTTCGGTCTCGACGGTAGCGGCAGCACCGGCAGCCCCTCGCCCAGCGCCTCCTCCTCACCTTCGCCTTCGGCATCGGCATCACCGTCGGCGTCGAGCACCGGGTCGTCGGGTGCGTGCAAGGTGACCAACCAGGTCAGTGCCTGGAACACCGGTCTGACGAACAATGTGACCGTCACGAACACGGGCAGCAGCGCGATCAACGGGTGGAAGCTCAGCTTCACGCTGGTCGGCGGTCAGACGGTCACCAACGCGTGGAACGCGACCATCAGCCCGTCCAGCGGCGCCGTCTCCGCGACGAACGTGAGCTACAACGCCGCCATCCCGCCGGGTGGCAGCACCAGTTTCGGTTACCAGGCCAACCACACCGGCAACGCTGCCGCGCCTACCGGCTTCTCCCTCAACGGAAGCCCCTGCACCAGCAGCTGACGCAGAACACGAAGTTCTCTCCCGTCCGCGCAACGCCGCGCGGGCGGGAACGAGAAGAACAGTGGTCACGTCACGGGCTGGCCCGTGATCGCGCGGGAGATGACCAGTCGCTGGATCTCGCTGGTGCCTTCGAAAATGGTGTAGATCTTGCTGTCGCGGTACCAGCGCTCGACCGGGTGCTCCCGGCTGTAGCCTGCGCCGCCGAGGATCTGCACCGCCTTCTCGGTGACCGCGACCGCGACCTCGCCCGCCTTGAGCTTCGACATCGAGCCCTCGCCGGCGCCGAAGGGCTGCCCGGTGCGGCCCATCCAGGCCGCGCGCCAAATCAGCAGCCTGGCACAGTCGATCTCGGTGCGCATGTCCGCGAGCGCGAAGGCGATCGCCTGGTTCTGCGCGATCGGACGGCCGAACTGGCGGCGGCCGTTGGCGTATTCGAGGGCGTATTCGTAGGCGGCGCGGGCGATACCGAGGGCCTGCGCGCCGACGGTCGGGCGGCTTAGCTCGAAGGTGGCCATCGCGGCCTGGCTGTTGGAGCGGGCGCCTTCGCGGGCGCGAGCCAGGCGCGCGTCCAGCTTCTCCTTCCCACCGAGCACGAAGTCAGCCGGGACGCGAACCTCGTCCAGGAACACGTCGGCGGTGTGCGAGGCGCGCAGGCCCAGCTTCTTGATCTTGCGCGGGGAGTGCAGGGTCTTGCCCTTCGCCTCCGGCGGCACGATGAACGCGGCCTGCCCGCGCGACCCGAGTTCCGGCTCGACCGAGGCGACCACGACGTGCACGTTCGCGATCCCGCCGTTGGTGATCCAGGCCTTCTGGCCGCTGAGCACCCACTCCCCCGCCGCCTCGTCGAAACGGGCGCGGGTGCGCATCGAGGCGACATCTGAGCCGGCTTCCGGCTCGGACACGCAGAACGCGCCGAGCTTCGGATCCTGCTGGTCGCCGAAGCAGCGCGGGATCCACTCGATGATCTGGTCCTGGGTGCCGGTGGCGAAGATGGCGGCCACCGCAAGGGTGGTGCCCAGGATCGCCATGCCGATGCCGGCATCTCCCCAGAACAGCTCCTCGTTCAGCAGCGGAATGGACAGGCCGGTGGGGTCCTCGTAGAGGTTGGCGAGGGATTCGAACCCGTACAGGCCGATCTTCGCGGCCTCCTGGATGATCGGCCAGGGCGTCTCTTCCCGTTCGTCCCACTCGGCGGCGGCCGGACGCATCACGTCAGCCGCGAAGCCGTGCGCCCAGTCGCGCACCTCGGTCTGCTCCTCACTCAGGCCCAGGTCGAAGGTCATGACGCTCCTCGCGAACGAAGTTATTTAACGGTCGGGTAAGTTTACGGCCGAGTAAGGTACGCTCACAAGGTGGCCCCCTCGACCGAGCGCAGGCGTCTCCCCCGCGAGGTGCGCGAGCAGCAGATGCTCGACGCCGCGGTCGAGGTCTTCTCCGACTACGGCTTCCACGCCGCCTCCATGGAGCAGATCGCCGAGCGCGCACGGGTGTCCAAGCCGCTGCTCTACCTTTATCTGGGCTCGAAGGAGGAGACCTTCCGCGCCTGCGTGGCGCGGGAGACCGACCGGCTCGTCGACGCGCTCGGCGCGGCCACCAGGGCCCCGGCCGCCGACGAGGCTGAGCGGCTGTGGCGCGGGCTGACCGCGTTCTTCACCTTTGTCGCCGAGCGCCGGGCCAGCTGGTCGGTGCTCTACCAGCAGGCGCGCTCGCACAACGACTCGGTCGCCGAGCAGTTGGCCCGGGTGCGCGGAGAGATCGTCGCCACCGTGGCGGATCTGGTCCTGCAAGCCATGCGCACGCGCACCCCGGAAGTCGACGCTCCCGGCTACTCCACGATGCGCCGCGAGGCCACCGCCGTCGCCCGCGCGCTGGTCGGCGCCGCGGACGCGATGGCCGACTGGGCGGTGACCAACCCGAGCGAGGCGCCGCAGACCACGGCGCGGCGGCTGATGAACCTCATGTGGCTCGGCATGGAGCGCACGGCTCTCGGCGAGCGATTCACCGCGCCGGCCACCGACGTTCCGGCCGCGCCAGCGCCACACTGATCGACCGTCAGCCGCCGCTTATTTAACGGAAGAGTAAGTAGCCGGCGCGGGCCGCGGTCACGCCGGGGAGAGCTTCTGCAGAAAAGCCGCGAGCTGACCGGCCGCGCCCGCGGCTATCAGGCCTCGACTCTGGTCCTCGGCCAGCCGCGCGTCGAAGTTCGAGATCTTATCCTTGATCATCTGCAGCAGCCCTTGGCCGCCGTTCTGCTCGTATGAGTCGACCCCGTTCTCCAAGTCCAGCACCAGATTCTCCAGATCGCCCGCCGCGTTGGCGTCGACGACGGTGGGGCCTTCCGACGCCATGAGCTGGATCATCGCGCGCAGCTGTTCCAGGTAGCCGATCGGGTCGCTGACCGGCAGCCCGCCCCTCGGCGCGACGGGCGTCGCACTCGGCGCAGTCTCCGGACTGGCGGACGGTACGAAGCCGGGCGTCGCGGGGGTAGAGCCGGTTGGCGATCCGTTGCCGGGCGTGGTTTCCGGCCCGGTCGACGTGCCGCTCGAAGGCCCGGCCCCGCCGCTGCCCGTCGCGTCGGCCCCGGGCGCCGCGGACGAGGTCGGCGCGGAAGCGGCCCGCGTGTGCCCCACCGCCGTGATCGCGGACTGGGTGATGGTGATGCGCGTGGGCATTCCGCCCGGCGGCACGGT
>NZ_DATNGK010000037.1:0-2183 GCF_035605935.1 Actinocrinis sp.
GCCACCTTCGGTGAGTAGTACGCGACGGTGTCGTACGGCGCCGCGGAACCACACCGCACACCTGGATAGGTCTGCCCGAAGTTGGTGACTTTGAAGCCCTGCGCGGTCAGGGCGGCAGTGGCCTGGTCGAGCGGCATGTTCGTCACTTGGGTGACCGGAATGGAATCAGGGACATCGTTGACGCCCGGCCACTGCCACGGTTGCTTGAGCAGCGACGATTGGACGGCATCCAACCACAACGCCGCCGCATTGACGCCCTGCGCTTGGCCATCTGCCGCACCCGGCACGCCCTTCAGCGAGCCGCTCGGGCTCTGCGGGTTGTATACCGCCATGACGCCGGTGAGGCCGGGCGTCACGCCCACATACCAGATCGCGGCGTTGTCCGTGGTCGGCGAGGCAGCGTTCTGGGTGCCGGTCTTGCCGGCGACCTGACTGCCGCCGGCGCCGTAGTAGGCCTGATACGCGCTCGCGGCGGTACCGGCCCCCGTCGAGTCGCCGATCAGGACATTCACGGCCGCGCGGGCCACCTGGGGCGTCATCTGACGCGCGCACGGCTTGCGCGGGACGGGCAAGGTCCGGCCGGTCTCATCCTTGATCGACAGCACCGGGGCGGGCGGGCAGAACATGCCGTCGTTGGCGATCGTCGCGTACGCTCCTGCCAGCTGCACGGGGCTGGTCGCGTATGTTCCGATGGTGAAGCCGAACTGGCGCTGGGTGATGATCCGGCGAGCAAGCGTCTGGCTCGGGTCGTTCCCCACCTGCTGGTTCAGTGTCGTTATCCCGAGGCTCTGCGCCGTACCCACAATCGGCGAGAGGTCACAGCCCTGGAACAGCTTCGCCTCGAGGGCGATGAAGTAGGTGTAGCTCGACCGGACGGTGGCGTCACGCAGATTGTCGACGCTCGGGATGCTGCCGTTGTCATTCTGGATCGCCGTGGAGGCGCCGCACCCGGTCGCGAGGTAGGGATTCGCGGTCTGGAGCGTGAACGAGTCCGGATCGACACCGGCCTTCAACGCCGCTATCAGGCTGAAGTATTTGTAAGTCGAGGCTGCGTTTGCGCTCGCGTCCGTGAACAAGTTCGCGGACGAGTGCCTGCCGTCTGGGGTGGGCCCGTAGATCTTGTTGGTGACCATGGCGAGGACGTTGCCGGAGCTCGGCTCGACCTGGGGCGAGATCGCGGTGGCCGGCGAGCTGGGTGACATGGCGGTCCACAAGCCCGTTTGCGCTGCGTTTTGAATATCCTTATCGAGGGTCGTCACAATCCGCAGGCCGCCGGTGTTCAGCTCGGTGTCGGACAGCCCGCCCGTTGACGTCAGCCAATTCGTCACGTACTGGCAGAAGAAGCCCACGTTCTTGATCTCGGGGTTGGCGTTGAAGCAACCCCGACGGACCGGTGGCGCCGTCTCCGTGGCGAGCTTCACCGGCGTCGCCTTGTACACCGCGGCCTGAGCGGGAGTGATGTCGCCGACGTCGGCCATGTTCTGGATGACCTCGTTGCGCCGCTGGCGCGCGGCAGCCGGGTTATCGAACGCGTCGTACTGTGCCGGCGCGCGCACGGCGCCGACGAGCAGGGCCGCCTCAGGCAGCGTCAGCTCGTGGACGTCCTTGCCGAAGAACGTCTGCGCAGCGGTCTGAATGCTGTACGAGTTCTCGCCGAAGAACGCGATGTTCAAATAGTTCTGCAGGATCTGCGCCTTGGATTCGCGCTTCTCGATGTCCATCGCGCACTTGGCGTCTTCGATCTTGCGGTTGAGGTTCTGATCGATCGCCGCCTGTTTCTCGGCGTCCGTCTTGGCCTGGTAGTACCGCACCTGCTTGACGTATTGCATCGTGAGCGTGGAGCCGCCCTGCGTGTTGCCGCTCCCGGTCGAGAACGCCGAACGCAGCAGGCCTCGCATGTCGACACCGTGGTGTGAGTAGAAGCGACGGTCCTCGGTGGCGATCAGCGCCTGCTGGAGGTAGGTCGGCACCTGGCTGAGCGGGACCGGTTGCCGGTCCTCCTGGAACAGCTCGGCGATTACCGTGTGATTGTCGCTCGCGTACAGGATCGTCTTCTGCGGCGGCGGGGTCTCGACGAGATTGCACGGCTGGTCGAGGAACTTGCTGGCCTCGTGATTGGCCGCCAGTCCCAGGCCGCCGACGTACGGGAGGAGCACCCCGGCGGCCAGCAGGCCCATAGCGGC
>NZ_DATNGK010000038.1:0-2602 GCF_035605935.1 Actinocrinis sp.
CTCCGCCGAACGGCTCGCGGTCTCGGTGGGCTACTGCGGCGCGGCGACCGTCGAATTCCTCTACCACCCCGGCGAGCGGCTGTTCGCCTTCCTGGAAGTCAACACGCGGCTCCAGGTCGAGCACCCGATCACCGAGACGACTAATGGCATCGATCTGGTCAAGCTCCAGCTGCACGTCGCCTCCGGCGGGAAGCTGACCGGCGAGCGGCCCGTCGAACGCGGGCACGCGATCGAGGCGCGGCTCAACGCCGAGGACCCCGACCGCGACTTCGCCCCCTCCCCCGGCCGGATCGCGCGGCTCGATCTGCCGGCCGGACCAGGCATCCGCGTCGACACCGGGGTCAGTGAGGGCGACACGATCCCCGCCGACTTCGACTCGATGATCGCGAAGATCATCGCCTACGGCCGCGATCGCGACGAGGCGCTGGGCAGGCTGCGCCGGGCGATGACCGAGACCACAGTCATCATCGAGGGCGGCGCGACCAACAAGAGCTTTGTGCTCGATCTGCTCGACCAGCCTGAGGTAATCGACGCCAGTGCGGATACCGGCTGGATCGACCGCGTGCGCGGCGAAGGCAGGCTGGTCTCGCACCGGCACTCCGGGGTCGCGCTGGCCGCTGCCGCCATCGAAGGCTACGAGGAAGAGGAGCGGGTCGAGCGGCAGCGGCTGCTGTCGACCGCGTTCGGCGGCCGTCCGCAGGTGCAACACAAGAGTGGCCGGCCGCTGGATCTGAAGCTGCGCGGCGCCAGCTACCGCGTCAAGGTCGCTCGTATCGGGGCACACCGCTTCCGCGTCGGCATCGACACCGGCGTGCAAGCGCAAACCGCGGACGTCGAGCTCGAGCGGTACGACGAGCACACCGGCCAGATCATCGTGAACGGCACCCGGTTCCGGCTGGTCACCGACACATACGGACCGACCCACTTCGTCGAGGTCGACGGCGTCGCGCACCGGGTCAGCCGCGATGAGGGCGGCGTCATGCGCTCCCCGGCTCCCGCGCTGGTGGTCGCCACGCCACTGGCAGTCGGCGCTGAGGTCGAGGCCGGCGCTCCGGTGCTGGTGCTGGAGAGCATGAAGATGGAGACGGTGCTGCGCGCACCGTTCCGGGCGCGGCTCAAGGAGTGCGCGGTCTCGGTCGGCAGCCAGGTCGAGACCGGCGCGCCCCTGCTGCGGCTGGAGCCGCTGGCCGACGAGGGTGACGATGCCGGGGACGCCGCCGCGTCCAGCGAGACCGTCGAGCTCGAACTGCCCGCCGGAACCTCGGCGGTACCGGCGAGCGAGCGGATCAACCGCGGCATGCAGGACTTGCGCAGCCTCCTGCTCGGCTTCGACGTCGACCCGCACGACGAGCACCGGGTCCTGGCCGACTACCTCGCCGCGCGGGCCGAACTCGCCGACGCGGGTCAGCGGCCGCTGGCCGAGGAGATCGAGCTCATGTCGGTGTTCGCCGACCTGAGCGAGCTGAGCCGCAACAAGCCGATGGGTGAGGAGCCCGGCGGCGACGGCCACGTGCGCAGCGCGCGCGAGCATTTCCACACGTACCTGCAGAGCCTTGATGTGGAGCGCGCCGGGCTGCCGGCTTCCTTCCAGGGCAAGCTGGCGAAGGCACTCGGGCACTACGGCGTCACGGACCTGGATCGCACGCCGGCACTCGAAGAGGCCGTGTTCCGGATCTTCCTGGCATTGCAGCGCGGCGCATCTGACGCCACGGTGGTCGTGACGCTGCTGCGCGAGTGGCTGCGTGAGGCGCCGCCCGGCGAGGCGCTGCGGGAGCCCGCGGGTCTCGCGCTGGAACGGCTCATCGCCGCGACACAGGTCCGCTTCCCCGTGGTGTCCGATCTGGCCCGCGGCATCGTGTTCGGCTGGTTCGGGCAGCCGCTGCTGCGCCGAAACCGGGCCCGCGTCTACGCCGAGGTCCGCAACCACCTGCGTTACCTGGACGCGAACCCGGACGCGCCGGACCGCGCCGAGCGAATCGCCGCGATGGTCAGCAGCACCGAACCGCTGGTGCGGCTGCTCGGTCAGCGGCTCGGTCGCGACGGCCGGGACCACGCGCCGATGCTGGAAGTGCTGACGCGTCGTTACTACGGCAACAAGGGCCTGGTACACGTGCGCACGGTCGACGCGGTCGGCTGCCGGTTCGTAGTCGCCGAACGCGCCGGCTCGCGGCTGGCCTCCACCGCCGTGCCGTTCGAACGACTCGGCGACGCCCTCGACGCCCTTGCCGAAGTTACGGGCCGCGCCCAGGACGGCGTCGACGCGGACATCTACCTCGCGTGGGAGAAGCAGCCGGAAGGCTTCGACGCGATGGCCGCGGCGCTGAACGAGGTCGTCAACGCGCAGCCACTGCCGCCCCAGGTCCGGCGGGTCACCATGACCGTGGCCGGAAGCGGCAGCGCTGTGATGCACCATCACTTCACGTTCCGCCCCTCGCCGGAGGCGACCAGCGGCGCGCGCATGACCGAGGAGCGGCTGATCCGCGGCCTGCACCCGTACATCGCGCAGCGGATGCAGTTGGAGCGGCTGCGCAACTTCGACCTGACCCGGCTGCCGTCCTCGGATGAAGAGGTCTACCTCTTCCAGTGCGTCGCGAAGGACGAC
>NZ_DATNGK010000039.1:0-2163 GCF_035605935.1 Actinocrinis sp.
GTCCGGGAACCGCCGGGCAAGTTCCGCTGCGGCGGCTGGCGTGGCCCGGGCGGTGAGCAACGCGGCGAGGGTGCTCACTGCGACGTCGACGAGCTGTGGATCGCGCGTGACCAGGTGCTGCAGCGCTGCGCCGGCGCCCGATACCGTAACGACTCCAGTTGTCTCTGCTGCCGTCATGGGGAATCGACGAATCAGCTCGGGGATCGGCCCCGCCAGCCGGGTTAGATCGTCGACCGCTTCGTACCGCGCGGCTGAGGCTCGAAGGGCGAGCGCCAGGCTCGCCCCGCGCAGCGCGAGAGCGGTCACGCCGCCCGGACCATCGGTCGCGCGAAAGATCGCCGCACTCACCTCGCCGGCGCCGATCGGATCCAATCCGGCCGATATGAGCAACCCTGGATGCAGCAGCACGGCGTGTAATTCCGTCGCCAGATGCCCGACATCATCAGCGACCTGGGCGATCTGTCCAGCCGCCACCCGTAGGTCCTCCAGGTGGGCCGTGATGCCCCCAGGCCCACCGTCGACCTCGATCGGGTTCACCGTCGTCACCTACCGAGCCAAGACAGAGCCAGGTCGGCTACGAACTCCAGTGGAGTCGCAATCGCAGACTCCACAATCTCGACTTGGCGACCGTGCCGCCGCAAGGCCGCTGCTGCTGCATCCACGTCCACCGCTGACGTGCGCATAGCGGTGGCGAGATCACTGGCCTGACGTCGGAACGCCTCCGCCGCGGTCGATTGCCACCGCGTGACCGAAGCGGCGAGGAGCAGACCCCGGGCCCGGCCCCGCAGCTCGTCGGCACAGCCGTCAACCCGGCGCGCCAATGCGCCGAGTTCGACAGGATCCAGCACGCTCGTCATGGCACGACGATCGCCGGATCGCCGGACGTCGCGCCACAGACCGCAGCGATCTGTGGACAGCGGCGAGCGTTATCCACAACTTGGTCGGGCCGACACGCCGCAGGGCTGCAGTAATGAGAATGACAAGCATGAAATTAGCTACGGTAACTTCGCAGACAGCCAGCCGGAGAACGTGGGGGTGCACCGCATGGAGTCCGCCTCCGCCGACGTGCCAGACGCCGCGGCCTCGGGCTCGAACACCGCCGAGCAGGCGGACCTGATCGACGGACTGACTCGTCGTGACCGGGAAATCCTGACGTTCGAGCGGCAGTGGTGGAAATACGCCGGCGCCAAAGAGCAGGCGATCCGCGAGCTGTTCGACATGTCGGCTACCCGCTATTACCAGGTGCTGAACACACTCATCGATGCGCCCGCCGCGCTCGCCGTCGATCCGCTGCTCGTCAAGCGGCTGCGACGCCTGCGCGCGGGGCGGCAGCGGCAGCGGTCAGCGCGACGGCTGGGGATCGACGTCTGATCCATATCGGCGCCCGTTAGCCTGACGCCCGTGTCGCACCTGGCTCCCCGCTCGCCGGGGCGGTGGCGCATCGATCGAGCCGTCGGCGTCGTTCTGACCATCGTCGGGCTGGGGGTGGCGGCGGTCGCGCTCATCGCGCTGCAACGCCCTGGGGGCCGACAGGCGAGTAGCGAGACAGGGCCGGTTACGGCGAGCGCCCCGGCGTCGGCAGCGCGGTCCGCACGCCCGTCCAGTGCGCGACCGCGGACGACGCCCGCGCGTGTCACACCGCCGGCACCCGCACATGCCACACCGCCGGCACCCGCGCTGGCGAGCCCGCTGCCGCTGATCGTTCTGAACAACACCGCAAGCGCCGGCGCCCAGAACGTCGCCGAAAAGGAGTTCGAGAAAGGCGGGTGGAGCGTTTCTTACGTCAGCACGCTCGACAATCAGATCCTGTCGACGTGCGTGTACTACGACCCGGGTATCCCTAACACGCTGGCTGCGGCTAGGCGTTTGCAACAGCAGTTCCCAACTATCAAGCGCGTTGTGCCACGGTTCGCCGAGTTGCCGCGCGGACCGCTCGTCGTCGTGCTCACGTCCGACTTCGCGGGCTGATCGCGCGACCGGTCCTGTAGGCCCGGGTATGAGACCATGGACGAACAACTGAAGACCGCTCATCCAGAGGGGCAGAGGGACCGGCCCGATGAAGCCCCGGCAACCACCGCGTTGACTCGCATCACGGTGTCGTGATCTTTGCGAGGCCGCCGCGGCAGGTGCCAAGTCCGTCCCCGACCAGTATCTGGTCCGGGG
>NZ_DATNGK010000040.1:0-18169 GCF_035605935.1 Actinocrinis sp.
GCGCAGGTGATGGCGGTGTGCGAGCAGGCCGCGCAGCCGCTGGGGTTCACCCCGAGCGTGCGTTTCACCGGGCCGGTGGAGCACCTGGTGGGCGCGGATGTGGCGGAGCAGTTGGTGGCGGTGCTGCGCGAGGCGTTGTCCAATGTGGCGAGACACGCGGGCGCCTCGCGCGTGGAGGTGGATCTGGCGGCGGACGGCGCGTGGGTCGCGCTCACCGTGAGCGATGACGGCGTCGGTATCGCCCCGGGCGGGCGGCGCAGTGGCCTGACGAACCTGCGCGAACGCGCGCAGCAACTCGGCGGCACCTTCAGCGCGGATCCGGCAGCAGCCGGCGGAACCGTGCTCGCCTGGAAGGTCCCGGCCGTCCTAGCGCCCGGCGCGGAAGCGACCATCGGCGGCGAGGAGCGGGTCTAAGGTCCCTGACCGGTGCGGCCGCGCGGCGCGACGATCGGGATATGGACACTTACGCCCTCGCGATTCTCGAATCCAAGACCGCCGCCGCGATGATGAGCGCGCCGTGTGCGGTCGTGCACTGTGACACCAGCGTCTGGGAAGTGATCGAGCGCTTCCTGACTGGCCCGGCCCGGCATGTGGTTGTCATCGACGCCGCAGGCCGTTATGCCGGGATCATCGGCACCCGGCACCTGGCCGCGCTCTGGCCGCTGGACTCGAAGCAGCTTAAGTCCACGCCGGTCGAAAGCCTCGGCTGCGCCGCGTGGATCGCGCTGCACCCCGACGATGACCTGCGCACCTGCGCACAGGCACTAACCGAGCACCGGCTTGACGCCGCCCCCGTCCTTGACGACGACGGGCGTGTGATCGGCGTGGTCACCGCCCGCGACATCACGCGCGCCGTCGCCGACACCGCCGACCGCAAGCACCACGTCTGGCAGGAGTGAGCACGGTGTCCCGGTCACTTGCTCCGGTCGTCGTCGGGCTCGACGGCACTAGCGCCTCGCTGGCCGCGCTGCACTGGGCGGCGGGCGAGGCGGCGGCGCACGCAGCGCCCCTGGTCGCGGTCTGCGTCTCCGATCCGCGACCACGCCGCATCGCGCCGTACGCGCGCATCGGGAACGCGCAGTCGGACGCCGCCGACACCATCGCCGCGGTCCACCGGATGATCACCGAGAGCGGTATTGCGAACGTGCGGCGCGTCTTCGAGGTCGGGATCCCGAGCCAGGTACTGGTGCGTGTCTCCCTCGGGGCGCGCGTGCTCGTGCTCGGACACGCGGACCATCACCGCTATCGCGATAACCAGGCACCGCCGTATGCGCAGGCCGCGGCGCTCGGCTCGATCGCGCGTGCGTGTGTCGCCCGGGCCACCTGCCCGGTCGTGATCGTTCCGATCCCCGCGCGGCGACCGGCACGCGAGGCCGTCGCACCCCAACCGCGCCGCGTCCCGGCCGCGGTCACACAAGGCACCCAGGGCACGCCGGTCCACGGCAGCCGGGCGATCTACCCCAAACGCCAACCGGTGCCGATCGCGCACGAGTGAAAAGCGCCGACAGTCAATAAGGACGTGCACGATGAACTCCGAGGGTTGAGACGCGATGTCCGAACCGTTGTTCTTCTGCCGCAACGGTCGACAGGTGCGCAACGGCTAGGGCTTTGTGAGGTCCCTGCGAATTCGGTTGAACCGTTTGCCGGTGGGCGTGACAAGCTGGCGTCGTGATTCACGATCTGTCCCCTGTCTTTCTGAGCTGGGATGAGGTGGCCCCGGGCAGTCATCCGTTCGACCGCGGCTCTGCGGCGCAGGTGGTTCGTTCGCTCGGGCCGGCGCAGCGTGTTCCGCATCGCCCCGACGTCCCCGTCGCTAGTGCGGAAATGAGGGCATGGTGTGACGGCGAGGCGGAGCCTTGGGCCGATGCCATGTCGCACGCTCTGGCAGAGGCCTACGGCCGCTGGGTCTTGGGCTGGCGCTGGGCGCACGACGAGGGAGACTTCGATGGCGGTCCGGTCGGGAGTTGGTGCTGCCCGCGGGATTCGATAACGACCCCGCAGGAGACGCTCGCGCGCGTAGCGGAGGCGCTGAGCGAATGGCGCGGATGGCTGGAGAGCCTGTCCGCATGGTTCGAGGCGCGCACCTTGGACCTGGCGGCTGCCGACGATCAGCGCATCCTGTGGGAGCGGACCGCGCGCGATCTGATCCTGCACGTGACCGATCGCACCGGATGCGGCAGCGGCTGGTATAGGCACTGCCGTCAGGTACTCACCTGGTTCCTGAGCCGCTGGGGCGTCGCGCCTGACGTCGCAGAGAAGCTTGTTGATCAAGCAGTCGGCGGGCGATTCGAAAGCTGGACCAGCCCTGACCTTGTTCTGGCCGACGCCGTCGCGGAGAAGCTCGCATTGTCCGTACCGCCGGGCGACGGCGTCCAGGATACCGAGCCGGCCCCGGACCATCTGCAACGCTGGCTGTCGATACGCGAAGCCGTGCCTTGGCATGATGCCCCGCCCGACACCGAGGTCGAGCCAGTGGTTCCGGTGCGTGACGGTGCGGCCGAAGACATCCGCAGCTTTGACGGCGCCCTGGACCCCGCCCGCGCGCAGGGCCTCCTTGCTGCCCTCGAGGCGGCACGCGCCGATGCAGCCCGCGGGGCATCACTCGACTTTGAACTGTTGCGCCACTGGCAGCGGCACATTCTGGCCGAACGCCAGGCACCAGGGTTCCGCACCCAACCCGCCTTCGCCAAGGGCGGCCGGGAACGCTACGGCATCGCCACGAGTACACGTGCCGACTTCGATGCTTGCCTCGCCCAGAGCGCGCGCAACTCCAGCCGGAACCTGCCTCTGAGCGCGCGCGCCGCGCGCGCCTACCTCGACGTCTGCTTCTTCCACCCCTTCGACGACGGCAACGCGCGGTCGGCTTTCCTCACCCTGGTCTTCGTCCTCGCTCGTGAAGGCTTCACGCTTGACGCGGTCGGCCTGCTGCGCCGGATCACGTTTCAAGCCGGCGATCCGAAGGAACCGTTGGTTCTGGCCCGCTACATCGACATCCATCTCACGGAGACCCGGCGCCGCGCCATGTCGCTTCGGAAGACTTGACCGGCTCGCCGCAGTGCACGGCCGCGCAATCGCACGCGATAAACCCGGCGACGTCGGTGGTCATCCTCGCGACAATGGGCGGCGTGGATGAGGTGGAGGTCGTCGTCGCTCATCACGAGCGCGCAACCGTGCGTGTCGGCGAGGTGTTTCTGAAGATCGACACCGATCAGACACGTATCGATGTCGAGGTCGAGGCGATGGCCAGGGCGCCGATCCCGACCGCGCGGATTCTGTGGCGCAAGCCACCCGTGCTCGCGCTCGCCGCACTGCCCGGGACAGCGCTGGGCCGCATCGGCGAGCCGTCGAGCGCATCGCCCGCGGCGTGGGCCGCTGCGGGTGCCGTCGTACGGATGCTGCACGAGGCGCCGCTGCCGCCGTGGCCCAGCTCGAGGTTCGAGGACCTGGCAGCGCGCCTCGACGGCGAATGCGAGTGGCTCGTCGCGAACGGCGTGCTTCCCGCCGACCTGGTCGCGCGCAACCGCCGGGTTGCCGAGGCCGCACTGCAGCCGTCGCCGCGCGTGTTCGCACATGGAGACCTGCAGATCGGCCACGTGTTCGTCGACGGCGACCAGGTCACCGGTGTGGTCGACTGGTCCGAGGCGGGAGCGGGCGATGCCCTCTTCGACCTGGCCAGCCTGACCATCGGACACGATGAGCACCTTGGCGACGTCGTCGCCGGCTACGGCAGCGACGTCGACCTCGACGTAATCCGCGCCGGGTGGTCGTTGCGAAGCCTGCTGGCGGTGCGCTGGCTGCTCGCGCACGGCTTCGACCCATTCGCGCCCGGCTGCGAAGTCGATGTGCTGCGATCCAGTGTGTGAGGTCGCAATACGGGCAGCCGTGACCGAGCGCGCTCGCTGTCAGGATGCCGATCTACTGTGCCTGCGTGGACATGACGCCGAACCTGCGCCGCGCCGTGCGCGCGATCATCCTCGACGAGAACGACCGAATCCTGCTCTGCCGATTCGTCTTGCCCCATCCGGCTGTGCCGAGTCAGGCGGAAGCCGTGTGGGCCGCTCCCGGTGGCGGTATCGAACCCGGCGAGGACCCGCTGGCGGCTTTGCGCCGTGAGTTGCGCGAGGAGACCGGCCTGGCGATCACCGCCGACCCGCCGCACGTCTGGCACCAGGAGGTCGTGGTCGCCAACCATGCGCCGGGCTTCGACGGCATCATCAACGACTATTTCCTCATCCGTGCAAACCACTTCCAGCCGCGCGGCGAGCTGACGGACGCCCAACTGGCCGCAGAGGAGAATCTGGCTGCGTTCCGCTGGTGGCCGCTTTCGGAGATCGCCGGTTACACCGGACCGGACCTATTTTCGCCCCGCGACCTCGCAGCTCCGTTGACGGCGCTTCTCACCACGGGGACGCCAGCCCAGCCGGTTGAGCTGGGTCTCTAAGAGGGTGTACCGGTACCAGAGCTTTTGCATGCTGACGCAAAAGCCTAGCTGTCGGGACGCTCGCCAGCGATCGTTAAAAGCACGCCTGTGGCAGGCGCAACTCGGCCGCTGCGCACAGCGGGAGCCCGACGGCCGCGAAGGAATGAAGGGGAGAGAACATGAGCAATCGTCTTCGGCGCAGTCTCGCCGTGGCGCTGGTCGGTACGGCGGCGGCCGGGACCATGGGGATGTCCGCGACGACGGCCTCGGCCGCGGCGTGGACTCAGACAACCGAGTACTTCAATTACAAGGCGTCGTGTGTATCCGCGGGCAAGCAGGACGTGGCCGCCGGCAACGCCCTCAACTACTACTGCAACTACGAAAACCTAGGTACAAGCTTCCCCGGCCCCGGTTGGGCATGGCACCTCTACGAATTCGTGGACTGACGAGCAGGACTAGACCACGTTCCGAACCGGAGGGTGGCGTCGGTTAGTTCGGCGCGTTGGATGCCGCCGTAGTGGACGGCTCCTTGTTCGTCCATCAGGCAGTAGGTGTCCATGCCGGTGGCGGCGTCCTGTTCGTCGGGCGCGGTGAGTGCGCACTGCAGGATTAGGTACGCGCCTTCGCCGCTGGGGCGCTCGGCGAGGCCGACCGTGAAGGCGTCGATGGTCTCCTCGACGGTGACCAGGGCGACGGTATCGAAGTCGGGGGAGGGCACAGCGAGATTATGCCGTCTGTGGCTCTGTATCCCGGTTGCCCGTGACCAGTTGGCGCTGGCGGCGGGACTCAAATCGGGGGTGGCGGGTGTTGTGTTGAGGGTCAGCGCGATCACACCCGGAAGCGAAGAACGTATGAAGTACTCCCTGCTTGACGTCGCGGCGGTCGGCCACGGCGAAGGTCCGGCCGATGCGTTGCACGGCGCTGTCCCGCTGGCGCAGGCCGCTGAACGGCACGGCTACCATCGCGTCTGGTATGCCGAGCACCACAACATGCCGCAGATCGCCTCGGCCGCCACCAGTGTGCTGATCGCGCACGTGGCCGCGCACACCTCGCGCATCCGCCTCGGCGCGGGCGGGGTGATGCTGCCCAACCACGCCCCACTGGTGATCGCCGAACAGTTCGGCACCCTGGCCGAGCTGCACCCCGGCCGCATCGACCTCGGTCTCGGACGCGCCCCGGGTTCCGACCAGAACACGATGCGCGCGCTGCGGCGTACCGCGCAGTCCGCGGACAGCTTCCCGCAGGACGTCTTGGAACTGCAGGGTTATCTCAGTGGGCGCACTCGCGTTCCCGGCGTGCGCGCGACCCCCGGCGACGGGACCAGCGTGCCGCTGTACATCCTGGGCTCCTCGCTTTTCGGCGCCCAGCTTGCCGCCGCGCTTGGCCTGCCGTACGCCTTCGCCTCGCACTTCGCCCCGGCCGCCCTGGAGGCTGCGGCCGCGACGTACCGTGCGGAATACAAGCCCAGCGCGCAGCATCCCGAGCCGTACCTGATCGTGGCGGCGAACCTAATCGCCGCAGACTCCGCACAGGAGGCGGAGGCGCAGTACGAGGCGGCGTTGCGGTGGCGCGCCCGGCGGTTCCTGGCCCCTGGGCGCGAATTGAGTGAGGCTCAGCTCGACGACCTGCTCGTGTCGCCGTCCGGACAGCAGGTGCGCGGGATGATGCGGCGCACCGCTGCCGGCACACCCGATCAAGTGCACGCCTACCTGGCCGCCTTAGCCGAGGAGACCGGGGCTGACGAGTTGATCCTGGCTCCGGCCGCGACGAGCCGCGCGCTGCGGCTGCGCGCCGTCGAGCTCGTGCCGATGCCCGCACCCGAAGCGTCGCTTGAGCGCGCGGCGGTCTCGGTGCCTGCGGCGCCGAATTAGTGCATGCACGTAGCCTGTGATGCGGCTGCGTGAAATCCCGCGTTACTTCTGGCCCGCTCCCAGCCAAGACTGTCTCCTGCGCACTTACCGGCAGACTCGTATGCCCGCCGACCCTGCTGCGCAGTGACCCACGAACGCGCAGATCAGCGTTATGCAGCGATGGAAAGTGATCGATCACTGGAGGCTCTTGACGCCAGGGTGATCGATCACTATCTTCGCGGTACGCCGTCGCGAACCGATGGGCGGCATGTTTCCTCCACCTGCTCCCGGACCGGCGCTGCCGGGTCCGGTGCTTCACGGCACAGAGGTGCCAGGGAAGGACCTCCCATGACACAGCGCGTCTCCTTCGCCGCGCGCAGAACCCCGGCGGCGGTCGCGGTCGCGTTAGTCGCGACGCTGTCCGCCGCGATGCTTTCCGCCTGCGGCGCACCGACCAGCGCTTCGTCGTCCTCCTCGGCGGCGAGCACGGGGGCACCGGTCAAGCCGTCCAGCCCGATCGCGCTCACGATCCTCGACGGCGGCGGCGACCTCAAGGGCGGCGGCCAGGCCGCGATCGAGGCGTTCGTCAAGGCCAATCCGGACCTGGTCTCCGGCGTTACGTATCAAACTGCTGCGGCGACGGACGTCACCGGGAAGATCAAGGCGCAGCAGATGGGCGGGTCGGTCAGCATATCGATGATCCTCGGCGGCCCCGACGTGCTCGGCGCCGCGCAGGCACAGCACGTCCTGCTCCAGCAGATCCCCGAACAGAACGCGAGCCTGCCGGACTGGTCGGGTATCCAGGACGCGGGCCGGTCGGCCTTCCAGCAGATGTCGGGCGGCGACGGCGTGCTGATCGACTACGACCAGAACGGCCCGTTCATCGACTACAACGCCTCGGCGGTCAGCGCGGCCCAGGTGCCGACCACCCCGCAGGCGCTGCTGGACTGGGCCAAGGCGCATCCTGGCAAGTTCGCCTACGCGGATCCGAATAACTCGGGCTCTGGCAGAGCATTCATCGAGACGCTGCCGTACATGCTGGGTGACTCGAACCCGGCGGACCCGGCCAACGGCTGGAGCAAGACCTGGGCGTACCTCGAGCAGCTCGGTCACTACGTCCACAGTTACCCGACCAGCTCGACGCTGCTGGCTCAGCAATTCGGCACCGGGCAACTCGCCCTCATTCCGACGGTGATCTCCCACGACATCTCGTTCCGCAAGTCCAGCACCTATCCGGCGAACACCGGCATCTCGCTTTTCGCCGACCAGAACTGGATCACCGACGGGCACTACGCGATGATCCCCTCCGGCGTCAGTGCGCAGACGCTGTACGTGGACCTGAAGCTGGAGTCGTATCTGGTCTCCGCACCGGCCCAGCAGCTGCGCCTGACCACCGGCGTGCTGACCACGGCGAACAAGAACGTCACGCTCGACAATGCCGGATCGGCAGCGAGCGCGTTCGTGCAGAAGTGGGGCCGGCCGGACTTCTACCCGACCGCGCTGACCAAGGGCGCCGTGCGCAACCCGCTTTCACCCGCGAACCTGCAGCAGGCATTCAACCTCTGGCAGCGTAATGTCGGGGCCAAGGTCGGCGGCTGACCGATGGCGATCACCATGACCGACGCACAAGCGAGGGCGGCCAGCGCGGGATTCGAGAAGCTCTCGCTGCGCGGGGTCACCCGCGCCTACGGCAAGAACCCGCCCGCACTGTGCGACTTCGACCTCGAACTCGGCCGCGGCGACTTCGTGGCGCTGCTCGGCCCCTCCGGCTGTGGCAAGTCCACCGCTCTGGCCTGTCTCGCCGGCCTGCAGCCGCTGACCCGCGGCTCGATCTGGCGCGATGAGGAGCGCATCGACACCAGGCCGACCGAGCAGCGCGGCTTCGGCATGGTGTTCCAGAACTACGCCCTGTTCCCGCACCTCAGTGTCCAGAAGAACGTCGAGTTCGGCTTGGCCATGCGCAAGGTCGCCCGCCGGGAGCGGCAGCAGCGTGCGCTCGCGGCGCTGCGCACCGTCCAGCTCGAAGAGCACGCGGGCAAGCTGCCTTCGCAGCTGTCCGGCGGGCAGCAGCAGCGTGTCGCGATCGCCCGGGCCTTGGCCATCGAACCCGAGGTGGTGCTGATGGACGAGCCGCTGTCGAACCTGGACGCCGCACTGCGTATCGAGATGCGCACCGAGATAAAGCGGCTCTACCAGGAACGCGGGCTGACGGTCCTTTACGTCACCCACGACCAGGAAGAAGCGCTCTCGCTGGCCACGCGCCTGGTCGTGCTGCGCAAGGGTCGCCTGGAGCAGACCGGCACTCCGCAAGAGGTGTACACCAACCCGGTCAGCGCGTACGTCGCCGGGTTCATGGGCTACCGCAACCTTTTCCCGGCAAGCTATCTGGAGTCGGGCGCAGGCCGGGAAGTGACGGTCAGCGCCTTCGAGACCAGCGTGACCGGCACATTGATCGCCGGTGAGCAGCCGGTCTCCGGTGGCGAAGTCACGGTCGCGATCCGGCCAGAGGATTTCACGATCGCCGCGGACGCGGATAAGAACGCGATCAAGGCGATTGCCGAGGTGGTCGAGTTCCACGGGCGTGAGCTTTCGGTTCAGGCGCGCACCGCCGCGGGCGGGGTGCTGCATCTGAAAACCGATCAGTCGGTGGTGGCCGGATCCAATCTGGCGCTCACCGCACGGCCGGACCGCGTCCTGGTCTACCAGGGCGGCCTTGACCGCAGCGAACTCGACATCGAAGTCGGCGCCGCATGACCGCAACGCCCGCGCCCGCCCGAATGCCGCGTCAGCCGATTCGCCATCGGCTGGCCGAGCGGGGCATCGACTTCTCGCTCTTGCTTCTGCTTCCCGCCGTTGCCGTGATCGCCGGGTTGTTCCTCTACCCGTTCATCTACGGGGTCGGCATCTCGTTCCAGCCGCAAGCCGGCGGTGGCGTGTTCGCCAACTACAAGAACTTCTTCACCGACTCCTACCAGTCCGGCTCGATCCTCAAAACCCTGCGACTGGCGCTGCCGGTCGCGCTGGTGAGCGTCGGGCTGGCGGCGCCCCTGGCCTACCAGTGCCGCCGCGACTTCCGCGGGCGCAAGGTGGTCACGCTGGTGGTGATGCTCCCGATCACCTTCGGCAGCATCCTGATCGCCCAGGGCATGCCGCGGGTCTTCTCGCCCTACGGCTGGGCGAACCTGCTGCTCAACGATGTCGGGTTGCCGCAGGCGAACCTGATCTACAACTACTGGGGCACCTTCATCGCGGCCGTGCTCACCACCCTGCCGCTCTCGTTCCTGATGATGATGGGCTTCTTCGGTGGCATCGACCGCTCGCTGGAACACGCCGCCGCCACCCTCGGCGCCGGTCGCGCGGCACGCTTCTGGCGGATCATCCTGCCGCTGGCGGCGCCGGGCATCCTGACCGCTTTCATGCTCGCCTGCGTCGAGGCCTTCGCGATCTTCCCCTCAGCCATCCTGGTCGGCCAGCCGGACAACCAGACCCACGTGCTGACGATCCCGATCTACCAGGCGGCGTCGCAGAATTCTGACTATACCCAGGCCTCTGCGATCGCCATCGTGCTGACCGCGATCGAACTGCTGATCCTCGCTCTGGCCGTGTTCGTCCGCGGCCTGTTGTTTAAGGGCCCGGCCACTGGAGGGAAGGGCTGACTATGACCGCTGCGACTCTCGCCCCGGCTCCGGCGGCGCCGCCGCCCACATCCACGCGCCGCCGGCCCACCGTCACGGCGGTGCTGACCTGGCTCGTCGCGGGCCTGTTCGCCGCCACGCTGCTCTCGGTGCTCGCCTCGGTGATCGTGACCGCGCTGTCCACCTCCTGGGGTGGAGGCTGGCTGCCGGCCGGCTTCACCTTCTCCTGGTTCAGCCAGGCCTGGAACACTCCGGGGCTGGCCGACTCCATCAAGGTCACCTTCGAGGTGGCGATCGCGGACGTCGCCGTCGCGCTGCTGATCGGCGTTCCCGCCGGTTACGTCCTGGCGCGCAAGAAGTTCCCCGGCCGCAACGCGATCCTGCTGTTCGTCCTCTTGCCGGTCATCCTTCCGTCGCTGACCTACGCGGTGCAACTCGCGGCCCTGATGTACCGTCTCGGGATCGGCGGCACCCTGCTCTCGGTCATCCTGGTCAATCTGGTGCCGATCCTGCCGCTGGTCATCCTGATCACGGTGCCGTTCGTCGAGCAGATCTCGCCCGACGTCGAGCACGCCGCGAAGGTCTTCGGGGCCGACAACCTCCGGCTGTTCAGCAGAGTCCTGGTACCGCTGCTGGCTCCCGGCATCGTCGCCGCCGGGGTGCTGAGCCTGGTGCGCGTGCTCGGATCGTTCGAGCTGACCTTCTTCGTCTCCGGCGCCAAGACCCAGACGCTGGTGGTAACCATCTTCGGCGCGCTGTCGGACCCCGGCGGTCCGCCGCCCGCGCTGACCGCCGCGATGACGGTGTTCTACATGGCCATCGCCTTGCTCGGACTGCTGATCAGCCTGCGGTTCGCCAACCCCGCCCAGACGCTGGCCCGACCGGCGCGGCGCGTCCTCTAGCGCCGAACGATCAAAGGACCACCATGACCCACCCCGCCCGCCCTGTTCGGGTCGCGATCATCGGCGCCGGAAGCATCGCCGAGGCCGCCCACCTGCCCGCCATCCGCCCAAGGACCTGAGACCGAGATCGTCGCGGTCGTCGACGTCGACGTGGAGCGTGCGCAGGGTTTCGCAGAGCGCTGTCAGATTCCCGCCGCCTACCGCGACGTCGACGAGATGTTGCGTGAGGCGCGTCCCGACCTAGCAATCGTGTGCACCCCGCCGAGCGCTCACCGCGACGCCGTGGTCACCTGTCTCGACGCTGGGGTATGGGTCTGGTGCGAGAAGCCGCCGACGCTCTCACTGGCCGAGTACGACGAGATCGCGGCGCACGAAATCGAGGGCGGGCCATACGCGTCGTATGTCTTCCAGCACCGATTCGGCTCCGCGGCGCGCGCGCTTCGGGAACAAATACGTACCGGACAACTCGGCGCCCCGCTCGTCGGGGTCTGCCACACCCTCTGGTACCGCGATGACGCCTACTACGAGGTGCCGTGGCGTGGAAAGTGGAGCACTGAGGGGGGTGGGCCGAGTATGGGCCACGGCATTCATCAGATGGATCTGATGCTTTCGTTGCTGGGGGAGTGGGCCGAGGTACGCGCCGCGACCGCCACGCTCGCCCGCGATGTCGAGACCGAGGACGTGTCGATGGCGATCGTCCGTTTCGCCTCAGGCGCGATGGTCTCCATGGTCAACAGCGTGCTGTCCCCGCGGGAGACCAGCTACCTGCGGTTCGACTTCTCCGAGGCCACCGTCGAGCTGACTCATCTCTACGGCTACGACAACAGCAATTGGACCTGGACGCCCGCTCCGCACCGCGCCGACGACGCCCCGACCGACCTCGGCGCGCCGGAGCAGAACGACGCCAGCAGTCACGCCGCGCAGTTGCGCCTACTGCTCGATGCCCTACGTCACGGGCGACGCCCGGAGGTCAGCGGGGACGATGGGCGGCGGGTGCTGGCCTTCATCGCAGCGCTCTACCAGTCCGCGAGCACCGGTCTGCCAGTCACATCCGGCTTGATGACGCCTGATGACCCGTTCTACCGCTCGATGAGCGGCGCTCTCGCCGCGGTCACGGGCACCGAGAAGGAGAACGTCCATGTCTAACGCGCCCTTCCACATCCAGGACGACCACACCGGTACCGAACTGATCGTGAGCGTCGGCGGCAGCGAGATCGCCACGTACGTCTACCGGCCTGACACGCCACGCGCGGAATCGCCCAAGCCCTACCTCTATCCCCTGCGTACGTTGTCGGGTGCACCGGTCGGGGTGTTTCGGCCATGGGACCACCGCTGGCACAAGGGTCTGCAGATGACCTGGTCACACCTGTCCGGACAGAACTTCTGGGGCGGGCCGAGCTTTGATCCGGGCGCACCCGGACACGGCTACGTGTGGCGCGATAACAATGGCAGCCAGCTGCATCGCGGCTTTGACCGGCTCGACACCGAGGGTTCCGACGCCACCGTGACCGAGCGACTGGAGTGGGTGGCGTCCACCGGAGAAAGCTGGCTCGCCGAGCAGCGAACATTGCGCTTCCACAGCGCCGATCCCGCCCGCGGGATCTGGGCATTGGACTTCTCGACCGCATTGACCAACGCGCACACCCGGACCCTCGAGTTCGGCAGCCCCACCACACACGGCCGCCCCAACGCGGGCTATACCGGCCTCTTCTGGCGCGGTCCGCGCGCATTGACCGGACGCGGCATCATCGGGCAGAGCGCGGCCGACGACGAGGTCATGGGGTCCACCGGCGCGTGGGCTGCGATCACCGGCGAGCACGATGAGATCGATGGCGGGGCGACCGTGCTCGCCTACCTTGGCGGCTCTTCCGCCGATGTCCCGCTCAAGTGGTTCGCCCGCAGCGATCCGTTCGCGTGCTTGAATCCGTCGCCGGCGTTCGACGAGGAGATCAAGCTCGAACCCGGGCATGCATTGGAGTTGCGCCACCGGTTCGTGTTCATCGACCAGGTCATGGAACGTGCCGGTCTGCTTCCGATAGCGGAAGAGTTCGCGCTGTGAGTGCCGTAGGCGCCGACACGTATCCCGAGTTCCCCGGCGCGGTCGGCATCAGTGAACTGACGGCCTATTCGTGGCCGACGGCTGACGACGAGCACGGCGGCTCGCCGCACATGCACCTGACCTGCACCGAGGCGTACGCGGTCATCGGTGGCCGGGGCAGACTGCAGACGCTCACCCACACCGGCCCGAGCGTCCAGGAGCTCAATCCTGGAGACGTGGTCTGGTTCACGCCGGGCACGATCCACCGCGCGATCAACGACGGCGACCTGCACGTGCTGGTCATCATGCAGAACGGTGGCTTGCCGGAGGCGGGCGACGCGGTGATGACCTTCCCGCCCGAATATCTGTCCGCTGACCGCTACGGCGCGGTGGCCTCCGTACTCGACGATGGCGGCAACCCCAGCGAGGAGCGCGCCCGAGCGCGGCGCGACCTGGCTGTAGAAGGCTTCTGCGAACTGCTGCGGCGGTGTGAGGCCGGCGATTACTCGGCGCTCGATCACTTCCACCGCCAAGCCGCCGCGCTGGTAGCCCCCCACCTGGACAACTGGCAGAAGCTTGTTGAGCAGGGAGCAGCGGCCGTCGCCGCGGAGGCGCTAGAGCAGATAGATGCGCTGCGCGCCGCAGATGCAGGACACCTCAAGCGCGCCACAGTCAACCGCATCGCCAGCCCACCACAGACCACACTCGGAATGTGCGGGTTCTTGCACGCTTACGACGTGGCGCGCCGCAGTGGACCGCAGCGCCGCTGACCGCACTGCGGCCAAGCCCGAGATCCGCGCACACACTCCGACCTTCAGCAAGGAGCTTTACATGCCCTCCCAGCCTCTGGGCATCATCGTCAACGGAGCCACCGGCCGCATGGGCTACCGCCAGCACCTCGTGCGCTCCCTGCTGGCCATCCGCGAGGAAGGCGGCGTCGAGCTGACCGGCGGTTCGCGTTTGCCCATCGAGATCGTCCTGGTAGGCCGCAACGCCGAGAAGATCGAGGCGATCGCTAAGCGGCACGGCATCGAGCGCTGGAGCACCGACCTCGATGAGGTTCTGGCCGATGACTCGCTGCGCATCTACTTCGATTCCCAGATCACCTCGGTGCGCGAGGCGGCGATCCTCAAGGCGATCGCCGCGGGCAAGGACGTCTACACCGAGAAGCCGGTCGCCGAGTCCGTCGAGTCGGCGCTGCGCCTAGCGCGCGCCGCGGCACAAGCCGGGGTGAAGAACGGCGTCGTGCACGACAAGCTCTACCTGCCGGGGCTGCTCAAACTCAAGCGGCTGATCGATGCGGGGTTCTTCGGCCGGATCCTGTCGGTACGCGGCGAGTTCGGATACTGGGTTTTCGAGGGTGACTGGCAGGCCGCGCAGCGCCCGAGCTGGAACTATCGCGCCCAAGACGGCGGCGGGATCGTCAGCGACATGTTCTGCCACTGGAACTACGTGCTGGAGAACCTTTTCGGCCGGATCCAGGCGGTCACCGCGGTGGCCACGACTCACATCCCGCGTCGCTGGGACGAGCGGGGCAAGCCTTATGACGCCACGGCGGACGACGCGGCCTACGCCATCTTTCAACTCGAAGGCGGCGTGATAGCGCAGCTCAATTCCTCCTGGGCGGTGCGCGTGCATCGGGACGAACTGGTCGAGTTCCAGGTCGACGGCACCGAAGGCAGCGCGGTGGCCGGGCTGCACCAATGCGTGATCCAGCACCGCGCCGCCACCCCGAAGCCGGTGTGGAATCCGGACGTCGCCGAGTCCGGCGGCTATCGCGAGCAGTGGCAGCCGGTGCCTGACAACGCGGTGTTCGAGAACGGATTCAAGGTCCAGTGGGAGCAGTTCATCCGTTACGTCGCGGGAGACGGGGAGCACCCTTACGACTTCCTCGCCGGCGCGCGTGGTGTGCGCCTCGCGCAGGCCGGGCTCAGGTCGAGCGCCGAGGGCCGCACGATCACGCTCGAGGAGCCGACTGTGGAACAGCCTGCCGCGGAGCGTGCCCGATGAGCGTGGTGTGCTTGCCGCGCGCTGACGGAACTTGGCGAGAGCACAGGCTAGGCGGGGCCCCGGCCTGGCGGCGACCGAGCGAGCCAATCGGCTCCCGGGTCGCGTTCGCCGCAGCACATGTCGTCGCGGACCGGTTCGGCGAGAACGTGCCCGGTGCACGGGCGGCGGTCGACTGGGAAACGACGCTGGCCTTTCGCAGGCACCTGTTCTCCTGGGGCTTGGGCGTGGCAGAGGCCATGGACACCGCGCAGCGCGGCATGGGTATGGATTGGCCGGCCACGGAGGAACTGATCCGCCGCTCCACGGCGCAAGCCAAGCAGGTCGGCGGCCGCATCGCCGCCGGAGCCGGCACCGACCACCTGCCTGCCGCGGCGGCGGACCTCGGCACCGTGCTGCACGGCTACGAGGAACAACTCGCAGTGGTCGAAGACGCCGGAGCTCAACCGATCCTGATGGCCAGCCGTCAGCTGGCCGCCGCGGCCAAGGGACCCGACGACTACCTCGCCGTCTACTCCCGGCTCCTGGAACAGGCGAGCCGGCCGGTGATCCTGCACTGGCTCGGCGCTGCCTTCGACCCCGCGCTGGGCGGCTATTGGGGCAGCACCGACGTGCCGAGCGCCACCGCCACCGTGCTCGACCTGATCAAGCAGCACTCTGAGAAGGTCGACGGCATCAAGGTCTCGCTGCTCGACGCGGACCACGAAAAGCGGCTGCGCGCCGACCTACCGGCAGGGGTGCGGCTCTACACCGGCGACGATTTCCACTACCCGGAACTAATCCGCGGCGACGGCACTCACCACTCCGACGCGCTGTTAGGCGTGTTCGCCGCCATCCCACAAGCAGCCTCGGCTGCCCTCCAGGCGCTCGATCGCGGCGACCACGCCGCATATGACGCCGCGTTCGCCCCGACGCTGGAATTGGCCCGGCACCTTTTCGCCGCGCCCACCTACTACTACAAGACCGGCATAGCTTTCCTCGCCTGGCTCAATGACCTGCAGCCTGCTTTCACGATGGTCGGCGGCCTGCACAGCGCGCGCAGCGCCGTCCATCTCGCCGAGGTGTTCCGCCTCGCCGACCGCGCCGGCGCGCTGGCCGATCCAGAACAGGCCGCGGACCGTCTGCGCGTCTTCCTGGCCACCAGCATGGGAGTGATCGCGTGACCACTGCCGCAGCCGCTCTCAGCAGACTGTCTCTCAACCAGAAGACCACCAACGCCTGGAGCCTGCCCGAGGCCGTCGCCGGCTGCCTGCGGGCGGGCATTCCCGCGATCGGAGTCTGGCGTGAACCGTTGCACGAGATCGGCGTGGCCAAGGCTCGCGCGGTCCTTGACGACGCGGGACTGCGGGTTTCGTCGCTGTGCCGCGGCGGATTCCTGACCGCCATCGATCCGGCCGACCGGCGCAAGGCGCTCGACGAGAACCGCGCCGCGATCGACGAGGCCGCCGCCCTGGGCACCGACACCCTGGTCATGGTGGTCGGCGGACTGCCCGAAGGCTCGCGCGACCTAGCCGGCGCGCGCGGCCGAGTCGCCGATGCGATCGCACGGCTGGCGCCTTACGCGGGCGAGCGCGGCGTGCGCCTCGCGCTTGAACCGATGCACCCGATCTTCACCGCGGACCGGGGCGTGCTGGCCACCTTAGGCGAGGCCCTCGACCTCGCCGAGCAGTTCCCGCCCGACCAAGTCGCCGTCGTCATCGACACCTTCCACCTCTGGTGGGACCCGCAGGTTGAACAGCAGATCGCCCGGGCCGCCGGCCGCATCGCCGCCTTCCAGGTCTGCGACTGGATCACCCCGCTGCCCGCTGACACGCTGCTTTCGCGCGGCATGATGGGCGACGGCCACATCGATTTCGCCCACCTGCGTCGCGTCGTCGAAGCAGCCGGATACACCGGCGATATCGAAGTCGAGATCTTCAACGCCGAGATCTGGGCAGCTGACCCGGACCAGACCCTGCGTCAGATGAAAGACCGATATCTCGCCACGGTCTGGGACGGGCCCTGACGCGGCCAAGCAGAAGGCACTCGCGTACCGGACGCAGCAGACAGGCTTGCCTACGTTACTTGGGTGACGTAGATTTTACTCATGCGAGTAAATGAAGACCGCTCCGTCACCACGGCGGCGCGGCGGTCCCAGATCGTGGCCGCCACGATCGAGGCCATCGCCGAGCTCGGATACCGGCAGGCCTCGTTCGCGCGCATCGCGGAGCGGGCCGGCCTCAGCAGCACCCGGCTGATCTCGTATCACTTCGACGGCAAGGACGACCTCATCCGCGCCGTCGTCGCGGACGTGTACACGCGGATCGGCGGCTTCATGACGCAGCGGATGGCCGGCTGCCGGGACGCGCGCACCGCCCTGCGCACCTACATCACCAGCCTGGTCGGGTTCATCGCCGCCAATCGGGCCCCTATGCAGGCGCTGAGCTCGATCTTCCTTGAACATCGGTTCGAGGACGGCGAGAGCTCGTACGACTCCTCCGACGAGCGCGACGTGCTCGGGCACATCGAGGCGATCCTGCGCGGCGGGCAGGGCAGCGGCGAGTTCCGGGCCTTCGACACCTTCGTCATGGCAGCTGCGATCCAGCGGTCGATCGACGGGCTACCGTTCCTCCTGCAAACCCGGCCGGATCTCGACCTCGACCTGACCGCGCGGGAACTGGCGACACTCTTCGACCACGCCACGCGGGCCGAAGCGTGAACACGGCCGAGCACAGTGCGAAGCGCAGCCACACTAAGCGCAGCCGCGATGGCAGCGCTTTGACGGCGCTGCGGATCGTCGCGAACATAGGCGTCCCGCTCGCGCTCTACTACGGATTGCGTGCCCTGGGCGTGGGCGTGTACCTGGCGCAGATCATCTGTACCGTCGTTCCCGCAGCTCTCGCGCTGCGCGGCCTGATTCGCAACCGGCATGCGGACGGCCTCTCGGTCTACATGACCACGATGCTGCTACTCAGCTTGATGATCTCCTTCATCTCCGGCAGCGTCCGATTCCTGCTCGCCCGCGAGGGTTGGCTCACCGGCGTGACTGGGCTCTGGTTCATCGCGTCCATCTGGGCCGACCGTCCGCTCGCCTACCTGTACAGCCGGCCGCTGATCGAACGAAGAACAGGCCCGGCCGGGTACTCCTGGGACGAGCTCTGGGAACGACTGCCGAAGTTCCGCCGAATCTGGAAGGTGACGAGCGCAGCCTGGGGCGTCGGACTGTTAGCCGACTCCGCGCTCCGCGTGCTGATGGCCTACGCGCTGCCGGTTGACTCGGTGCCAGCACTTGGCACCGCGCTCTACGTCGGAACCTCGGCCATCCTCATCGTCATCGC
>NZ_DATNGK010000041.1:0-4264 GCF_035605935.1 Actinocrinis sp.
ATTGCGCCCGATTACCGGTGAATCAGACCGGCGGATCAGATCTGAGGCGGCTGCTGCCAGGTCGGGGGCTGCTCTCCGGGCGGGGCGGTGGTTCCCGGCGGGATGTAGTGACCGCCCGGTGTGACGCCCTCCTGCGGCTGCGGGCCCTTGAAGGCTGCAGCGAAGTTGTTAAGGGTGCCGCCGGCCGCGGTGAACGCGAGGTACGCGAACACCGTCGCCACGACGCAGAGGATCAGACCGATGTAGGTGCCGAAGTCCGCGCCTGCGGACCCGAAGGCGTCCGACACCGACGGGTAGGTCAGCCAGCGAATCAACACAATGATCGTAGCGAGCAGCGAAGCCGCACCGATCGCGGCGAATCCGCCCCGGAGGCTGATATTTTGCCCGACCGCCGGCAGCGCGACGAGTACGCCGATCGCGAACAGCAACAACATCGGGAACCAGGCCCAGAAGCCGGTGTCCCAGGCGTTTGCGGATGCGCTACCGCCGGCGATGACCCCCAGTTCGCCCTTGAAGCTCACCGAATACCACGGCAGGAAACTGTCGATGAACGCGAGCAGTCCAACTATTGCCAGGACGCGCTCGGTGCGACCGAGCTTCGTCAGATCCATTTGCCCTTACCCCTCCTAGGTGCGCGCCGACTGGCGTCAGCGGGCGACCCGCGACTCCAGCGCGGGCTGCCATACTTGTACAGCCTGTGACCGCCCTCGGATAGGCTTCGTAAGCGAACCGTGCCCTTTAGTGCAGGCAAGGATCAACGGCCGGGCATTCTGGCCCCACCTTCCGTTCGCACAGCTGTTTCTGACTGGCCATCAGCGGCTCATCACACGTCCGACGAGTCGACCGAGACCGTCCTGTGATGATGATTTGTCGACGAAATCTCGTGACCCTGCGCGCGTTGCGCCACCAGAGCGACCTTTCCTTGCTGTAATTGGAGGGTGCCGCCTAGAGTCGAGGCACTCTGGCGTCAGGACGATGAATACATAGGTCGACAATTGGCGCCGCAACGGTGGACACTGCTGTCGGGGCACCGTCGGGGGCCTCGCCCCGTAAGCACTTGGGAGGATGACCGGCAGGTGAGCGAATCCACATACGCCGACCCGCAAACGGCGGCGCTCGCCGGAGGGAGCGGTCGAGGAGGAACTGTTGTGAGCAGCGGTGCGTGGACCGGCGACGTCGAGATCGACGACCCGTACGGCATCGACGACGAACTGCGTTTCGAGGACGGCTTCGATCCCGACGCGGAAATAGAGCCGGATCCCGAATACGCGGCCACCCTCGCGCCGGATCCGGCCACCCAGCGGCGCGAGCGGGTCGGTCCGACCGGCCGCCCGATGCCCAGGTTCCCCGCGCCCCGGCCCGCGCACGAGCACGGCCCCGCGAAGATCATCGCGATGTGCAACCAGAAGGGCGGGGTCGGCAAGACCACCTCGACCATCAATCTCGGTGCCGCGCTTGCCGAGTACGGTCGCAAGGTCCTGCTGGTGGACTTCGATCCGCAGGGCGCTCTGTCGGTTGGCCTCGGGGTCAACCCGATGGAGCTGGACCGCACCGTCTACAACCTGTTGATGGAGCGCGGCGTCAACATCGACGACATCCTGCTCAAGACGGTCACCCCGGGCATGGATCTGTTGCCGAGCAACATCGACCTGTCCGCGGCCGAGGTGCAACTGGTCACCGAGGTGGCCCGCGAGTCCTCGCTGGCGCGTGCGCTCAAGCCGGCGATGTCCGAGTACGACTACATCATCATCGACTGCCAGCCGTCGCTCGGCCTGCTCACCGTCAACGCTCTGACTTCGGCGCACAGCGTGATCGTCCCGCTGGAGTGCGAGTTCTTCGCGCTGCGCGGCGTCGCGCTGCTCACCGAGACGATCGAGAAGGTGCGCGAGCGGCTGAATCCGGACCTTGAGCTCGACGGCATCCTGGCCACGATGTACGACGCGCGCACGGTACACAGCCGCGAGGTGCTGGCCCGGGTGGTGCAGGCGTTCGGCGACCAGGTATTCCACACGGTCATCGGCCGCACGGTGCGTTTCCCGGAGACCACGGTCGCCGGGGAGCCGATCACGTCGTACGCGTCGAGTTCGGTCGGCGCTGCCGCGTATCGCCAGCTCGCCAGGGAGGTGCTGGCGAGGTGCCCCGCCGAGTGAGGATGCCCGCTGCCGACGAGTTGTTCCGACCGACCGGCGCAGGCCACGGCGCCAGCGGCATAACCGGGCCGGCGCTGTCCACCGTGGGCAGCGCGGCACGCGCGGCGCGGCCGGGCACCGACCGGCTGCGCGCCGTGCCGGATCCGGTCGAGGAGGAGCCCGGCTACGAGGCCGAGGGCTACGCGCCCGGATACGAGGAAGCCCGGCCGCAGGACCAGCAGCCACGACCGGCCCGCGTACGCTCGACCTCGCGCCCCGCCGCGACCGCGGCGCGGGGCGCCAGTGGCCGGGAGCGGCACGACGAGAAGATCACCGTGTACGTCTCGCCCGAGGAACTGCTAGCGCTGGAACAGGCACGGATCATGCTGCGCGCGCAGCATGGCCTCGCGGTGGACCGGGGCCGGATCGTACGCGAGGCTATCGATCTGGTGCTGGCCGACTTCGATCAGAACGGCGAGAGCTCGCTGCTGGTCGAATCGCTGCGCGGGCACTAGCCCCGCTCTGGGACCCACTGGCACGAGCATCGCCGGGACCGCGCCCGGGCCAGGCGCGTTAGGCCCAGATGCAGGCCGACCGGCGTAATAGAGTTGAGTCTGTGGAACCGACCGAGCCCGTGCCGACGGCCGAACCCGAGTCGGCGGCCGAGCCCGCGCGGCCGCGCGACGCCGAGTCCGGTCGCGCCGTCGTGGTGCCCGATCCACAGTCAGTGCCTGATCAAAAGGCAGTGCCCGAGCAGGAACAGGCGCCCGAGCCCGATCGCGTTCCCACGCCCGGCGATGCGCTCACCGGCCGCGGCCGCGCCGACGCATTCCAGGTGCACCTCGAAGAGTTCGAGGGTCCGTTCGACCTGCTGCTGAGCCTCATCGCCAAGCACAAGCTGGACGTCACCACGCTCGCGCTATCCAAGGTCACCGACGAGTTCATCGCCTTCATCCACAGCAAGGGCTCGGACTGGGATCTGGACCAGGCCAGCGAGTTCCTGCTGGTTGCCGCCACGCTGCTTGACCTGAAAGCGGCCAGGCTGCTGCCCGCCGCCGAGGTCGAGGACGAAGAGGATCTGGCACTGCTCGAAGCGCGCGACCTGCTGTTCGCGCGTCTGCTCCAGTACCGCGCCTACAAGCAGGTCGCCACCGAACTGGCACAGCGTTACGCGTTCGGCTCGCTGCGTTTTCCGCGCTCGGTGCCGCTCGAGCCGGAGTTCAAGGAACTGCTGCCCGAGGTGCTGATCAGCCTTTCCCCTGAACAGTTCGCGGCGCTGGCGGTGCGCGCGATGACGCCGCGTCAGCCGCCGACCGTCTCGATCGAGCACATCCACCAGATGAGCGTGTCGATCCGCGATCAAGCAAACGTGATCGCGGAAAAGCTGCGCAGGCTGGGTACCGCGACGTTCCGGACGCTGATCGCGGACGCACCCGACACGATCCATATCGTCGCTCGCTTTCTGGCACTGCTTGAGCTGTTCCGGGAGAAGGCGGTCGGCTTCGATCAGCTGGCTCCGTTCGGCGAGCTGACCGTGCGTTGGACCGGCAGCGACGAAGGCGAGATCGAGGTCGAGGAGGAGTTCGAGGGCACCGCGGCCGAACCGGACGACGAACGGCCGGTCACCCTCGCGGTAGTTCCGGCACAACGCACGCAGGAGGTATCCGAGTGAGCACCAGCAACGGCGAAGCACAGCCGGGCGGCGGGGCGGCGTTCTGGGCGGCACTCGGCGTGCGGATAGAGCCTGAGCCGGATGTGGCTGACGACATCGAGACCGAGACCGAGACGGCGTCGCCGACCGGTGCCGCGTACGAGCCAGCTGCCGATGCGGAGATCGAGCCCGAGGCTGAGGCCGCGCCCGAGGCACAGCCAGAGGCTGAGCCACAGATCGAGGAATCCGCTGTCGTCGATTCCGTTCTCGGCGAAACAGACGAGGACGAGGACGAAGAACAGCTGGAAACCGCCGGCGAGGATCCGCTCCCCGGAAAGATCGTCATCCCGACGCAGTCCCAGGCTTCGATCGACGAGCTCGAGCCGCAGGAAGGCGACTTCGTCGACGGCCTGGCCGCGCTGAACGAGGCGCTGGCCGAGAGCAGGCGGGCCCGCGAGAACGCCCCGCTCCCGGAACCGGCCTG
>NZ_DATNGK010000042.1:0-6652 GCF_035605935.1 Actinocrinis sp.
ACAGCAGCCGGGGGCGCTCGGAGAGCACGGCGACCGGGGTGTCCGAGCCCATCGAGCCGATCGGTTCCGCGGCGGCCTTGGCCATCGGGGCGAGCAGGACGCGCAGCTCCTCCTCGGTGTAGCCGAAGGTCTGCTGGCGGCGCACCACCGAGGCGTGGGTGTGCGTGATGTGCTCACGCTCGGGCAGCTGGTCGAGGTGGATCAGACCGGCGTGCAGCCAGTCCTGGTAGGGGTGCGCGGCGGCCAGTTCCGCCTTGACCTCCTCGTCCTCGACGATACGGTGCTGCGCGGTGTCGACGAGGAACATGCGGCCGGGCTGGAGGCGGCCCTTGCGCACGACCTTGGCCTGGTCGATGTCCAGCACGCCGACCTCGGAGGCCAGCACGACGAGGCCGTCATCGGTGACCCAGTAGCGGGAGGGGCGCAGGCCGTTGCGGTCGAGCACGGCGCCGATGAGGGTGCCGTCGGTGAAGGTGATGGAGGCGGGGCCGTCCCAGGGCTCCATCTGGCAGGAGTGGTACCGGTAGAACGCCCGCTTGGCGGGGTCCATCTCGGTGTGGTTCTCCCAGGCCTCCGGGATCATCATCAGCACCGCGTGCGGCAGCGAGCGCCCGGCCAGGTGCAGCAGTTCCAGGACCTCGTCGAAGGTGGCCGAGTCGCTGGCGCCGGGGGTGGCGATCGGGAAGATGCGGTCGAGCGGGCCCTTGAACGCGTCGGTGGCCAGCTGGGACTCGCGGGCGCGCATCCAGTTGCGGTTGCCCTGCACTGTGTTGATCTCGCCGTTGTGCGCGACGAAGCGGTACGGGTGCGCGAGCGGCCAGGCCGGGAAGGTGTTGGTGGAGAACCGGGAGTGGATCAGCGCGATGGCGCTGGCCAGGCGGCGGTCGGACAGGTCCGGGAAGAAGGGCTCGAGCTGACCGGTGGTCAGCATGCCCTTGTAGACAAGGGTGCGGGCGGAGAGCGACGGGAAGTACACGTCGGTCTCGTGCTCGACCCGCTTGCGCAGCATGAACGCGAGGCGGTCCAGCTCGATGTCGGCCTCGCCGTTGGCCCCGGCCACGAACAGCTGGCGGAAGCGCGGCATGACGGCGCGGGCGGTGGCGCCGAGCAGTTCCGGGGTGGTGGGCACGTAGCGCCAGCCGAGGACTTCGAGGCCTTCCTCGGCGGCGATCGCGGCGACCGCGTCGTAGGCCTGGAGTTCGACCTCGTCGTTGTTCGGGATGAAGGCCAGGCCGACGGCGTAGGCGCCGGCCGGCGGCAGTTCGAAGTCGACGGTCTCACGCAGGAAGAGGTCCGGGACCTGAATCAGTATCCCGGCGCCGTCGCCCGAGTCCACCTCGGCCCCGGAGGCGCCGCGGTGCTCGAGGTTGCGCAGCGCGGTGAGGGCCTGATCGACGATGGTGTGGCTGGCCACCCCGGTGAGCGTCGCGACGAACGCGACACCGCACGCGTCTTTCTCGGCCCGCGGGTCATAGAGACCCTGGGCCGCGGGGATGCCGCTCAGCAGCGCCGATTGCTGCGTCGAGTGGCGATGGGGGGCCGCTTGGGACATCGGGGTCCTCCATGGTCGTCGGTAAGGGTCCGCGCCTGAATGCGCGCATGAGGGACGACACTGGCCCTGCCCGCGGTGGCTTTGAGGTTACACGATGGATCTACCGTCCGTCAGTAGAGAATCTCGCATCTCACATGCCGGACAACGCCTCTTTGACCTGCGGCTGTAGCGCGCTACGAACTGTTTTCCCCCTGTTGCGCGCCGTTCACGCCCCCTAGCTGAGATACGTCTCACAGAACACGCGACGGGCGCGGATCCGGGATGGATCCGCGCCCGTCGGCGCAGGTCAGTCGGCGACCGTTACGGGTTAGCCGGTTGACTTTCGGTCGGCTCGGCGGCGGTGTGCCTTTCAATGTCGCTGCCTTCGGCGGCGGCGACCTGAGGCGATTGTTCTTCTCGTCGCGGTGCGTCCGGGTTAACCTCGGCGCCATCCGGCTGTGCTTCGCCATCCGCCGTGTCGTCCGGCACAGCGGCTCCGGCCTGCGGAGATCCGAAGTGCGGCCAGTGCATCTCCGCCGGCGTCTCACGGCCTGGACGGCGCCTGGAACTGACGATCAGGTACACCAGCGCGCCGACTCCGACGACGATCGCGGTCCAGTCGTTGAGGCGCAGACCGGCGATGTGGTGCGCGTAGTCGCTGCGCAGGTGCTCGATCCAGCCGCGCCCGATTGTGTAGAGCAGTACGTAGAGCGCGAACGCGCGGCCGTGCCCCATCCGGAAACGGCGATCGGCCCACAGGACGATGAGCGCGACGATCACGCACCAGATCGACTCGTAAAGGAACGTCGGCTGGAAGTGCCCTGCGACGGTGGTCGTGCCCGGGATTCCTGAGCACGGCGTGGCTTTCCGGGTCACGTCGTCCATGCAGTGGATGGTCAGGCCCCACGGCTTGGTGGTCGGGTCGCCGTACAGCTCGTTGTTGAACCAGTTGCCCCAGCGGCCGAGGCCCTGCGCGAGCACGATTCCGGGTGCCAGCGCGTCCGCCAGCGGTGGGAGTTTCACTCCGCGCCGTCGCGCCCCGATCCAGGCGCCGAGCGCGCCGAGCGCGATCGCGCCCCAGATACCCAGGCCGCCGTCCCAGATGTAGAACGCGCGCACCCAGTCCTTGCCGGTGGTGAAGTAGAGCTCGTAGTCGGTGATGACGTGGTAGAGCCGGCCGCCGAGCAGACCGAAGGGCACGGCCCAGATGGCGATGTCCGTGATGACGTGCGGCTCGCCGCCGCGGTCCCGCCAGCGCCGCTCGCCAAGCCACACGGCCACCGCGATTCCCGCGATGATGCACAGCGCGTAGAACCGGATCGGGAACGGGCCGAGCTTGAGCTCGGCGGTGGTCGGGCTCGGCAGGAAAGCCAGCGGGTGCGGCGCCAGCGGCGTCATGACTTGCTCGCTGACGGCGACGGTGAGCCTGACGCGCCCGCGCTGGAGGAGGCTGCGGCGCTGCTGCTCGGGGAAGCGCTCGGGTTGACCCCGGCCAGCTTGTCGATCGAGGCGATGAACGCGGCCTGCGCTGCCTCGGTGGTCGACGCGCTCGGCAGCGTGAACGCCTTGCCGTTGGCGTAGATCGTCGGGGTGGACGGCGAATTGTTGGTGACCTTGTTCAGGTCCGCGTAGTTCTGCTTCACCCAGTCGAAGTATTTGTGCGTGTTGACGCAGGACTCGAAGGTCTTGGAGTCCAGCCCCTGCACCTGCTTGGCCAGCGAGATCAGCGTCGCGTCCGAGGCGAAGGAGTCGGTGTTCTCGTTCGGCTGGTTGGCGTAGATGACGTCGTGGTAAGCCTGGAAGTGCCCGGCGTCCTGGGCGCAGGCGAAGGCGTTGCCCGCGTGCAGCGAGCCGCTGCCGTTGGTGTTCGCGTCGATGAGCGTGACCGGGTGGATCAGCAGCTGGAGCGTGCCGTCCTGGACCAGCTTGTTGTAGGCGGCCGTGTACGTCGTCTCATACGACTTACACGCCGAGCAGCGGGCGTCTTCGTAGACGGTGAGCTTGACCTTGGCGTCGGAGTTGCCGATCGGGATCGCCATGCCGTCCGCGGCGCTGACTCCGCCGGTGGTGTCGGCAATCGCGCCCACGGGCACGGCCGTCGGGGTCTTGGGGCCGTTCGCGGCCTGCACCGCGAAGGCGACGCCGACGGCGACCACGATGACGGCCACGACGGACCCGTAAATGGCGTAGAGCCGGTTGCGCCGGGCACGGCGCTGCTGCTCAAGCCGCAGCTGTGCGGCGCGCTGGCGGGCCAGCTCCTTGCCTACCTTGTTGGCCTTGCTCATCGTCGGCGGTCCACTTCCGGGTCAGTCGCGAGTGCGGGCGGTCGGTAGCGGCCCGTACGCCCCGACCGGCCGAGGTGTAGCCCCGGCCGGCGAGGCGCGCACAAAGCCGCTGCCGCATCCTAATCTCGCCGCCGCGCGGTGCCACCCTCCCCCCGATCACATCTCGGGGAATTCATGGCGTTGCGTGACCTCTCCGTGACCTTGGCCGCGGCGCGGGACGTAGCGCCGGGGCCGCGGTCAGCGCGCTGCGGCTACCGCCGCGTCCAGTGCGGCCCGGAAAGCGGCCTGCTGAGTGGCGGGAGGCTGGGTGGTCAGCTTGTACTGCTTGCCGTTGATCGCATAGTACGGAGTGGCGACGGAGCCGTTCAGGACGGTGTACAGCGAGCTGTAGTTGCGCTTGACCCAGGAGCCGTGGGTGTCGCCGGTGACGCAGGCCTCGAAGGCGGGGCTGTCGAGTCCGGGAACCTGCTTGGCGAGGGAGATGAGCGCGGCGTTCGAGCTGAAGACGTCGTCGGTCTCCTCGGGCTGGTTGGCGTACAGCGCGTCGTGATACGCGGTGAACTTGCCAGGTCCGGCGTCCTGCGCGCACGCCCCGGCGTTCCCCGCGCGCAGCGATCCGGTCCCGCCGAGGTTGCGGTCGAGCAGGTCGACCAGGTGGTACTGGACCTGGATCTTCCCGGCGAGCGCGGATGACTTGTAGGTCGGCTCGAACATCGACTCGGCGAGCCGGCAGTAGGGGCAGCGGAAGTCCTCGTAAATGGTGAGTGTGACGCGGGCGGGCGCGGCCGAGGAGACGGACGGGGAGAAGGCGGTGTTCGCGCCGAACGGGATGGCCAGGCTGCCCTCGCCGACGGCTGCGGCGGGCGCGACGAACGGCCCCGTGCCGAGGGCGGCTTCGGCGACGGCCCGGTTGTGCTGCACGAAGATCCCGACCGTGACGAGTGCGGCGATGGCGGCGAACACTCCCCCGCCGATCCACAGCTGTCGCTTGCGCCGCTGCGCCGCGACCTGTGCCTGCCGTACGGCCGCGGCCTTCACGCGGCCAGACCGCTCGGGTGCGGCGCTGTCGCGTGCGGAACTTTCACGTGCGCCCGGGTCGCGCGTCGCGTCGAGCGTGTCAGTCGCTTCAGTCACATCGTCTTGGACCGGGCTGCCGAGCCCGCGATTCTCCACCATGCCGGACATGCTGGCGTGAACCGGGGCAAAGCAATCGCGCGACACGACCAGCCGCGCCGCCCCTTCACCGCATCGGGTGATGAGTGGCAATCGGGAGCGGCCGCGCGCTTCGTCAGCCGAGGAATGAGTTGATGGCCGCGGCGAAGCCAGCGGGATCGTCGACCCACGGGAAGTGCCCCGCCCGAGCTTGAACGACGACCTTCGCATCGTTGAATACCCGAGCCGCAGCGTGCGCCATGGCAGGCGTCACCATGGGGTCTGCCTCACCCACGAGCAGCAGAACGGGCGCGGTCAGCTTCGCCAGCGCGCTCTGAATCGCGGACGAATCGAGGTTCACCTCGGCGAAGTAGCCCAGCCGCGCGGCCATGTGCCGATCCGCGACGCCGACCGTCGCGTGGGCTCGGGCCGCGTCGTCCCAGCGGCCGTAGAACAACGGCCGCGACGCGCGGAAAGCGTCGATTGACAGATCTCCGTTGAAGATCTTCTCCAGCGCGGCCCGCGCGGCCGGATACCAGGGCTCTGCCGCTGCACGCTCCAACGCGGCGATGAATTCGTCCTCGTCGCCGTCGACGCCGATCGCGGCGAGACCGGGGGTGACCAGGATGAGTCGGGAGATGCGCTCCGGGTACGCAGCCGCGTACAGCGTCGCCAGGTTCGCACCCGCCGAATGCGCAAGCAGGTCCATCCGCTCCAGGCCGAGATGCGTGCGCAACGCTTCGACATCGCGCACCAGCCGGTCAACGCGGAATGTCGCGCTATCCGCTGGATCGCTCGAGCGGCCAACGCCGCGAGGGTCCAGCAGGACCAGCTGTCGTGACGAATCGAGACCACCGAGATCACCCAGATACTCCGCGGCCCTCCCCGGCCCGCCGGGCAGGCAGACCAGCGGTGTCCCGTCGCCCACGAGCCGATACGCGAGTTCCACGCCGTCGTAGGACGCGAAGTAGCCCATGCCGCGCAGTGTATTTCGGCCGAGCCGACCGCGGTACGAGCAGGAAGCCGACTTACCTGCCCTGGACGCGACGGACCATGCCGGCGACACGGCTCAGCCGGCGCCGTTCTGCACCGGATAGTGGATGACGACCGCACCACCGGTGGCGTAATTGGCGACATCGGCAGTCACTTGCCGGCCCTGCGCAGACGCCCTCGCCTCGGTCATCGCCGCAGCGTCAGCGAACTCGGCCTCGAAGACCGCGAAGTAAGGCGTCTGTCCTTGCAGCGCTGCCACCTCGAAGCTGTAGCGCCACCCGAGCAGGCCCGGCATGCGCGCGACCAGCGGGAGGTGATTGTTCAGGTAGTAGTCGCGGAAGTGGTCGGGGTCGGCGGGCTCGCGATACAGGACCATCAGCTTATGCATAACACCTTCCGTTCAGCGGCGAGCGACCACAGAACCGAGGAGATCTCGGGCCGTCGCCATAGCGGTACCGCCACTTTGATACCCGCCCGGTCGCACCGGTCAGCCGTAGTGGCTTGACGAAGCGCCTCTTAAGGCGCTTCGGAAATCGAATCGATGGGGCGTACGATAGTGTGTCGGATATCGAAGCAGCAAGAGGGGGCGCAACGACAGATGGCGGCACCCAGGCCGGGACGGGCGGTCCGAGGGTCGAGCACCGGCCGGCCACTGATGGCCGCTCTCGACCTGTTCGGGCGTAGGTGGAAC
>NZ_DATNGK010000043.1:0-3974 GCF_035605935.1 Actinocrinis sp.
TCCTGGTCGGCGAACGACATCTCGATGTCGAGCTGGGTGAACTCGGGCTGCCGGTCCGCGCGGAAGTCCTCGTCCCGGAAACAGCGCGCGATCTGGTAGTACCGCTCCATCCCGGCCACCATCAGCAACTGCTTGAACAGCTGAGGGGACTGCGGCAGTGCGTACCACGTCCCGGGCTGCAAACGCACCGGCACGAGAAAGTCGCGCGCGCCCTCAGGCGTCGAGCGGGTGAGGTACGGCGTCTCGATGTCGAGGAAGCCGAGCTCGTCCATCACGTCGCGGATGACCTTGGTGGCCTTCGCCCGCGTGCGCAGGTTGTAGGCCATGTCGTCGCGGCGCAGGTCGAGGTAGCGGTACTTGAGCCGCACTTCCTCGTTGATGTTCGCGCTCTTGCGCTCGTCGGTCGGGAACGGCAGCGGCGCGGCCGTGGAGAGCACCTCGACCGTGTCGACGACGACTTCGATCTCACCAGTCGGCAGGTCCGGGTTAGCGTTGCCCTCTGGCCGCTCCCGTACGAGACCGGTAGCCGTGACGCAGTACTCGTTGCGCAGTTCGTGCACGGCCTCAGATTCTCTGACCACTACCTGCACGACGCCCGACCCATCGCGCAGGTCGATGAAGGTGACGCCGCCGTGATCACGCCGCCGGGCCACCCACCCGGCCAGGGTGACGGTGCTTCCGGCGTCGGAGGCCCGCAGGCTCCCCGCCTCTCGCGTGCGGATCACGACAACTTCTCCTTAATCGTCGAAACGAGCTGGTCGATCGGAACGGGGACCTGTTCCCCGCTCTCCAAATCCTTGAGCTGTACCACGTCGGCCGACAGATCCCGCTCGCCAGCCACAAGCGCGTACCGCGCGCCGGAACGGTCCGCGGCCTTCATCGCGCCCTTTAGCCCCTTGCCGCCGAACGCGAAGTCGGCGTTAACGCCCTCTGCGCGCAGCTTGAGCACGAGACCGAACAGCATGTGCCTGGCCGCCTCGCCGAGCGGCACCGCGAACACGTCCACGACCCGCCCCGAGCCGGGCGGCTCCACACCCTCGGCCTCCAGCGCCAGGACCGTGCGGTCCACGCCCAGCGCCCAGCCGACCGAGGGCAGCGGCGGCCCGCCGAGCTCTTCCGACAGGCCGTCATACCGGCCGCCGCCGCCAATCGCGGACTGCGCGCCGAGGCCGTCGTGCACGAACTCGAAGGTGGTGCGGGTGTAGTAGTCCAGGCCACGCACCAGCTTCGGGTCGTCCTCGAAGGCGACGCCGCCGATCGACAGCAGCGTCTGGACCTCTTCGTGGTACTTCTTGCACGCGTCGCACAGGTAATCGGCGATCACCGGCGCGTCCGCGACTTGCGCGCGCACCTCAGGCCGCTTGTCGTCGAGCACCCGCAGCGGGTTGATCTCGATCCGGGCGCGCGTCACCTCGTCGAGGTCCAGGCCGCGCAGGAACTCCTGTAACGCCGCGCGGTACACCGGCCGGCATTCCTTATCGCCGAGCGTGTTGAGCAGCAGCCGGACCTGACGCAGCCCCAGGTTGCTGAAGGCCTCAGCAGCTAACGTAATGATTTCAACGTCGACCAGCGGATCCTCGGAGCCGAGCACCTCCGCGCCGACCTGCGAGAAGTGCCGGTAGCGGCCCTTCTGCGGCCGCTCATACCGGAAATACGAACCGGAGTAGTACAGCTTCACCGGCAGCGCGCCCTTGTCGAGGTTGTGCTGCAACACGGCGCGCACCACCGAGGCGGTGCCCTCGGGTCGCAGCGTCAGCGAAACCCCGCCGCGCGTGGTGAAGGTGTACATCTCCTTCGTCACGATGTCGCTGGACTCGCCGACGCCACGCTTGAACAGCGCCGTGTCCTCGAACGCCGGCGTCTCGATATAGCCGTATCCAGCGCGCCGCGCGACGGCGGCCATCGCCTCGCGCACGGCGAGGAACGTCGCCGACTGCGGCGGGATCAGGTCGAAGGTCCCCTTGGGGGCCTGAAAGGTGCTCACTGCTGCTTACCCGTCTATCCGCTACAGGCCGGTTCGCGCGGTACCCGGGTCCCTGAGCCGGGTCAGGAACGGGTTCGACGCGCGCTCGCGGCCGATGGTCGTCTGTGGTCCGTGGCCGGGCAACACGATCGTGTCGTCCGGCAGCGGGAGCGCCACCCGCGCGAGCGATTCGAAGATCGCCTGCGGATCGCCCCCGGGCAGGTCGGTGCGTCCGATGGAGCCGGCGAACAACAGGTCTCCGCTGAACAGCACGTCGACGTCCCGATCGGAGCCGTCGGTATCGCGCTCCGAATCGGCACTGTCTGAATCGGCACTGTCTCGCGGGACCGTGAACGTCACCGACCCCTTGGTATGGCCCGGGGCATGATTGACGACGAATTCGATGCCGAGCAGGTCCGCGAAACCGAGCCGCTCACCGTCTTTCAGCTCCCGCACGTCCGAGGGCTCGGTGAAAGTTGCGCCGGCGAAAAACGCGGAAGCTGTCGGCATACCGACCGCCGCGCCGGGGTCGGTGAGCATGAACCGGTCGTCGGGGTGGATGAACGCCGGGATGTCGTGCGCGCCGCAGACCGGGACGACCGACCAGACGTGGTCGTAGTGCCCGTGCGTGAGTATCACCGCCGCCGGCTTCAGGTTGTGTTCCCGCAGCGTGTCGTCCAACTGCTTGACCGCGTCCTGGCCGGGGTCGATGACGACGCAGCGCTCGTTCGGTCCGGGCGCCACGACAAAGCAGTTCGTGCCGATCGGACCGGCGGGGAACCCTGCGATGAGCACGTGCGTCCTGTTCTCGACGGATTCGGCGGATTTTCGGCGGGCTCGCTGGCGGCCCTGGTGGTCAGCCAAGACTACCGGCGGCGCGCTTACGATCGCGAACCGGTAAACCGGACCCGTTGCTTCTTCAGGACGTGCCCGTACACTTCACGCGGGCAGCGATCGACGCGGGTCATCGCGCGGTAGTCCAGCGCGTATCGGAGACAGGGAGAAGACGAGAGTGGCGAGCACCAAGGACCGGCAGCGCGCTTTGGAGCGCGCGCGCTACGAGCGGGTGCAGGCGAAGATCGCCAAGCAGAACGCGGCGGCGAGGCGCAACAGGCGCATCGCGATCGTCACGGCCATCGCGATCGTGGTGGTCGGCGGCGGCGCTACGGCCGCGATCCTGGCGACCTCTTCGAACTCCCCGACCAAGCCGGTTGCACAGAGTTCGGCCTCAGCCTCGGCTGCGGCCAGTGCCACGCCGTCGAGCACGGCAGAGAAGACCGGCTACACCAAGAGCGGCACCGCGTCGAAGGACGTCGGCGTGCCGATCTTCAATGCGGTCCAGGCCGCCAAGCCGTACACCGCGACGATCCACACCAACCGCGGCGACATCGTCTTCACCGCGCTGACCACCAAGGCGCCGTACACGACGTTCTCCTTCCAGTACCTCGCCGGGAAGAACTACTTCAACAACACCGACTGCCACCGGCTGGTGACCTCCGGCATCTTCGTGCTGCAGTGCGGCGACCCGACCGGCACCGGCTCCGGGGGCCCCGGCTACCAGTTCCAGGACGAGAACCTGAACTACTTCGGGGCGGCAGGCGCCAACGGCCAGGTCACCTACAAGGCCGGGACAGTGGCGATGGCCAACTCCGGGCCGGGTACCAACGGCAGCCAGTTCTTCCTGGTCTACAAGGACTCCCCGCTCGCGCCGGCCTACACGCCGTTCGGCACGATCACCAAGGGCCTCGACATCGTGCAGGCCATCGCGGCACAGGGCAACGGTCCGACCGACCAGAACACACAGAACACCCCGCCCAAGGAGAAGGTGACGATCCAGTCGGTCTCGATTTCATAGCCGACGGCGCGGACACCGCCCGCCTGACGGTCCCTGGACGTTTTCCGACTGTCCGGGGACCGTCGTTGCTTGTAGAGTGCCCTGCGCCTGTTGTAAAAACGGCGCCGCGATGAAGATGGAACAACATCGGTCTACCGCAGTACCGTGACGCAAGGG
>NZ_DATNGK010000044.1:0-2189 GCF_035605935.1 Actinocrinis sp.
ATCGTTGATCTTCAGCTCCAGGTACTTCGCGCCGATGCCCTTCTCGAATGTCAGCGTCGCGCCGCGCTTGTAGGCACGGTCGTTGGGCCCCTTGCCGCTGAAAAATGCCACCAGCTCGTGCTTGCCCACCTTGAGATTGCCCACGTACAGGCGGTGCACGCCGCCCTTCATCAACGCCTCCACCTCGCGCGGGGTATATAGATAGTTGATGACTTCCTTCTGGTCGATCTTGAGCTGGACCGAGTCAAGAGCGAAAAAGTCGCCGACGTCCATCGAAAGGAACACGGCCACCTGGGTGTTCGCCGGATACAGCAGCTCCTCTTCCAGCACGAACAGGTCCCGGTTCAGATCCACCACGTCCTTCTTCAGCCCCTGAACCTGCTCGTCCAGCCCCCGGGTGTCAGGCGGCGCCGCATCGGCAGCAGTGGCAGTCTCCCCGGGAGGGGCAGCCGCCGCGGAGGATTTGGGCGCCGCCGGTGCACCGGGCGCGCCGCCGGCCCCGGGCGCGGAAGGCCTCGGATTCTGCGCAATTCCGGCTGCGGGAGTCGCAGCCGCCGGCGCAGCGGCGGCCTGCGCCAGCGCCGGGTTGGAGCAAAGCGCCCCGATCACCAGCCATGCCAGTGAAAGGAGCGCGGCACGCGGCGGGATGCGGAGCCGGCGGGCCGCGGGCCCCTCGGAACGGCTCCCGGCCGCATGCGACTCTTTGCGGTTGAATGACAGGCGATGCGGGACGGCGTACAGCATATTCCTTCCGATCATTCGTTCAGCAGCACGCGTACTTGCTGCCGGTACAGATCCTGAGCCTTCGCGTTGTAATCACGCATGACATACCGCACCACTCCGCTGCGGTCGATCAGTACGGTCATCGGCAGATTATCGACCTGATAACTGCGGCTCACGTTCTTTTCCGGGTCGAGCAGCAAAGCAAAGCTCACCGCCTCACCGTGGGCGAAATCGAGCGCCCGGGACTGGTCATCGTCAACGTTGATCCCGTAGACCTGCAACCCGGCGGACCGATAGGTGGCCAGACTCTTGTCCAGAGCGGCCAGCTGCTCGCGGCACGGTGGGCAGCGGCTGCCCCAAAACGAGAGCACGACGACTTCACCGCGGTGCTCCGAAAGACGCACGTTGCCACCCGACACCGCATGCAGGGCGAAATCGGGGGCCTCGTGTCCGAGGAGCTCGTACGTGGGCCCCGCCGCGAACGCGACCGCTGCGCCGAGCGCAAACGCAACTAGCCACCCGGCGCACGAACGGCGCACCAGGGCGCCTGTCGGCCGTTGAAAGCTCAAGTGTTGTCCTTCGGCAAGGAAAGCGACCGCCGACATGAAACGCGGGCAACCCTCGCACAGCGAACTTCGAGCTGTCAACGAACGAGGCGCAGCTTCCGCTATGTCGGCCCCGCGGCGTCTGTGCTGGGCGACATCGGACCAGGCTCCCGGACGGGCGACAGCCGGCCGGTCTCGATGACGCACGGCGAGCCGCGCCGCACGACCGACGACAGCCGCCCAGGCAATGAGGGGCGACGGGGCGGCCGAGCGCGAATCGAGCGAAGTGCTGCCGTTGGGCCCCGTCCGCGGCGCCGGCCAGGCGCCACGGACGGCGTGGCCGGGTCAGATGATCGGTGCGAACGCCGCCAGTCCCTGGGCCGCCGAACCGAGGGTGTTCATCGGGAGCGCGGTGGCGAACTGGCCATCCGTTCCCATCAGTGCCATGTAGTTCAGGACGACGGTCTGCACGAGTTGGTACACGGAGTTGGCCGCAGGGCTGGAGGTACTCACCACCGAGCCGTCGGCGCTGAAATAGCCGATCTGCTGGCTGGCGGCGCCGTTGCGCAGCGCCGGGCGCCCGTTGGGGCTGTAGACCAGGAAGAAGGTCGAGGCGGTCGCCTGGTTGTCGCCCTGCCAGCCGAGTTTGCCGCGGCCGGCCGTGCTGTTGTCGACCATGCTGGTCGCGCTCAGGGAGCCGTCGCTGAAGACGTAGATCATGACCGGGCTGCCGACGCGCTGCGCGTACTCGAGCACGGCGCCGATCATCTGGCCGGCCTTGAAATTGCGCATCTCGCCGGTGGCCCGGGTGCTGTCGTGATAGTCGAAGCCGCCCATGCTGATGGTGCCGGCGGCGGCATACCCGCCCACCACCAGCTTCATGACGCTGGCGGTAGCGGCGATGTCGTTGTCCTTGAAGTC
>NZ_DATNGK010000045.1:0-39755 GCF_035605935.1 Actinocrinis sp.
CAGAGCGCAACGGGCAGCCGGAGGGATGGGGGTTTTCGTCGCTCGCTATCCACGCTGGGCAGGAGCCCGACCCGCTGACTGGGGCTGTCGTCCCGCCGATCTACCAGGTCTCCACGTATAAGCAGGACGGTGTCGGCGGGCTGCGCGGCGGCTACGAGTACTCGCGATCTGCCAACCCGACCCGGACCGCGCTGGAGGAGTGCCTGGCCGCGATCGAGGGCGGCACGCGCGCGATGGCGTTCGCGTCCGGATTGGCGGCGGAGGACTGTCTGCTGCGAACGGTGCTCGGGACCGGCGACCACGTGGTGATCCCGAACGACGCGTACGGCGGCACCTACCGGCTGTTCTCTAAGGTCTACGAGCGGTGGGGCGTGCAGTGGACCGCGGTCGACTTCGGCGACCTCGACGCGGTTCGGGCGGCGGTGCAGCCGGGACGCACGCGGGCGCTCTGGGTTGAGACCCCGTCGAACCCGTTGCTCGGTGTGTCAGACATCGCCGGGCTCGCCGGGATCGCGCGGGAGACCGGGGCGTTGCTGGTGGTCGACAACACCTTCGCGACTCCGTACTTGCAGCAGCCGCTCGCGCTCGGCGCTGATGTGGTGGTGCACTCGACGACGAAGTACATCGGCGGTCACTCGGACGTGGTCGGCGGCGCGCTCGTCGTCGCTGACGGCACACTGGGGGAGCGGTTGGCGTTCCATCAGAACTCGATGGGCGCGGTCGCCGGACCGTTCGACGCCTGGCTCACTCTGCGCGGTATCAAGACATTGGCCGTGCGGATGGACCGGCATTGTCAGAATGCTGCGGCAGTCGCGCAGATGCTCGCGGAGCACTCGAAGGTGAGCGAGGTGCTTTATCCGGGCCTCGCAGGACATCAGGGGCATGAGATCGCGGCGAAGCAGATGCGCGGCTTTGGCGGAATGGTCTCCTTCCGGCACGCCGGCGGCGAGGCTGCGGCGGTCGAACTGTGCGGCCGGACCGAGCTGTTCACGCTCGGTGAGTCGCTGGGTGGGGTCGAATCGTTGATTGAGCATCCGGGTCGGATGACGCACATGTCGGCCGCCGGCTCGCCCCTCGAGGTTCCGGCGGACCTGGTCCGGCTGTCCGTGGGCATCGAGGACCGCGCCGACCTGCTCGCCGACCTGGCCCGGGCGCTCGGCTGAAATCGCGGGCGGACCTGCAAAATCACGGTCCGAACACGGCGGGCGGTGCCCGCCGTGTTCTGGTGTACAGTGCCGCGCGTGGTGGGGATTTCCGCAATCGAGCAGGGCGCCTTCGTCGCCGACCGCTACCGCGTGGTCGAGCGGCTGACCCGCTTCGCCGTCGCCGACAGCACGCTGACCGGCGTTGAATACGAGTACTGGCTCGCCCTCGACGAGACGCGCGATGTCGAGGTCTGGCTTCAGGTCGCGGCGTCTCGCGACACCTGCGCCTCCGGGGCCGATCTGGCGGGCGTGGTCTCCACGCTGCGCCGGCTCAACCACCCGGCGCTGCCCGTAGTGCTGGACTTCGGTGAGATGGAAGTCGAGCGGGAGGGCGTGGCGGCGCAGGCGGAGGGCGCGCAGGCCGCTGAGGTAGTGGTCGAGCGCGTCGGATATGTGGTGCTGGAGCCGGTGGAGGCGGACAGCCTGGCCACTGTGCTGCTGCGCGGCGCGCTGACCGACGCGGAAATCCTGGCGGTGCTCATCGGGATCGCCGACGTGCTGAAGGTGCTGCACGAGGTCGAGGTCGTCCACGGGCATCTGTCTGCTTATTCATTCCTGCTCGCCGAACGCGGTGTGCTGCTGATCGACCTGGCCGCGGCGGCCGCGCTCGAAGTGGCCTCAGGCAGCGAGCTGAGCAGCGCCGCCGATGTATACGCCCTGGCGTGGCTGGCCTGCATCGCCCTTGCCGGGGTCGAGGCAGTCGAGGCGGAGTTCGGGGTCGGCTTCGACGCGGGTTCGAGCCCTGAGAGCCCGGCCGCGCCGCAGCTGCTGACGCTGGACCTGATCGAGCGACGTCGCGCCTGGGCCGAGGCGAATCTCGTGGCGACCTACGGATTGCGCGCGCAGCTCGCGGCGTTGCTGGTCGCGGCGCTCGGTGAGGCGAGCGGACGCCCGGCGGTCGGCGAACTGGTCGCCGCGTTGCGGGTGCGCGAGGACGTCGCCGAGGCAGCGCAGGCGGAAGCAGCGGTGGCCGTGGTCGAAGCCGCCGAGGCCGTGGTTGTCGCGGGCGCGGTGGTGGCAGCCGCGGAGGCAGTGGCAGAGGTCGAAGGCGAAGTCGTAGCGCAGGCTGAGGCCGGCGCGGCGGCCGAAGTCGGGTACGCCGAGGTTGTTGCGGAGACGGCGGCCGCGGGGGAATTGGTCGGCGCGGGTGTCGCGGTCGGCGTCGGCGCGGAGACGATCGGCGGGAACCGAGGCCGGGGCGGACGCGGCGGTTCCGGCCGCGGCGCGGCAACTGGACTGGCTTCCGCGCCCCTGACCCCGACCGCATCACCCTCTGGACGGCACGGCTCGCCGGCGCAGCGACCTAAATCAGCACTCTACGTCGCCATCGCGATCGTCGTACTCGTCGTCGGCGCGATCGCCTGGGGATGCAGCGCAAGCAGTTCGCCGTCCGCGAAGCCGACCGGCGCGCCGACGACGGGACAGAGCGGAGCCGGACAGGGCGGCGGGAGCGGTTCATCGCCGAGCGCCGCGGCGAGTCAGGCCGGCGGCGTCGGGACGAGTCCGGGCGCGAGTACCGGAGCGTCGCCGACTCAGGGATCGAATTCCGCGAGTCCGACATCGGTGCCCAGCTACTCGGCCACCCCGCTGGCCACCGCTCCGGCCAGCCCGGGCCAGGCCCTCCAGCAGATCCAGCAGACCATCTCGCGGGCCGGGGCGGCGGGCCAGATTCCGCAGCAGGCGCAGGGCTCACTCAACCAGGCGGTGGGCACGCTCCAGCAGGAGATCGGCTCGAAGTCCTCGATTCAGCAGGGCCTCGGCCAGCTGCGCGCGGCGCTAAACGAGACCGGTGTGCCGGCCGGCTTCCGGCAGCAGATCAATGAGCTGATTCCGTACCTGTCCATCGGATATGGGAGTTAGCGGTAAGCGGATAAGTATTCGCGAGTTCGGGCGGTGGGCCGGTGGCCTGCCGCCCGACGCGCTATTTCGGCTGTCGGTCCGGAAAACGGCCGCGCATCAAGCGGCCCAGCGTCGCAGGGCGTCGAGCAGCCGGTCGTGCGCCTGACTCCCCGCACCGCGCGCCGTAGCGAGCTGGATCGAGCGCTGCAGCGCGGGTTTCGGGACGTCTCGCAGGGTGCTGTCGAGCAGCGCCAGCGACAGCGCTTTGAACGGGCCGCGCAGCTCCGCCGGGTCCTCGGACTTCGCACAGGCTATTTCGAGCTCTGCGAGCGCTGCCAACGCGGCCGCGTCATCGCTCGGCGCGCGCAGCTCGAAGGCGTCGGTCTCCGTGCAATCTCCGGGCACCACCGCAGCCGCCTCGAACGCGTTGATCAGAGGGCTGAGGCACCCGGCCGTGCGCGGGTCGTAGAGGCCGGGGAAGGCCTCCGGCTCGTATCCGCTCTCGTATCCGGCGATGTAGATCGGCGAACTCGACCGGGTTTCCACGATCATGCCGATCGCCAGGTCCAGCAGGTTGACCGGCCAGTCCAGGTTGCGCAGCGCGAACATCCGCACCGCGCCCTGCCGCGGGTTGAGCCCGGAGGCGAGCAGCAACTGCGCCGATTCCAGCGCGGACTGTGCGTAGAAGTCGATTTCCGCGCTGTGCAGGCGGATCACGCCGGCCTTGCACCAGCTGCGCAGCCGGTCAGCGATGATCGAGTTGTCCACGACGTGGGTGAACCGCGCTGCCGTGACCAGCAGCTGCGAGCCGGCTGCCGCGCGCGTCATCAGCCATTCCGCGACGCGCTTCGACTCGGCGTAGATGTCGGGGGAGTAGGGGCGCAGCGCTTTTCCGGTCGACGCGCAGACTACGTGCCGCACCCCGTGTTCGGCCGCCGCGTCGAGGACGTTGCGGGTGCCGAGGATGTTCGTGGTGACCGTGCGGTGTACCTCGACCTCGGCGCGGCCCGGTTCGCGCTGGGCCGCGATGTGGAACACTATCTCGGGTCTGATTTCAGTGAAAAGCTCTGATATCTGACATCGGTCACGAATGTCCGCTTCGCGGTACTCTGCGCCTGGCGGCAGCCGCCACGGCTGCACCGTCCCGCGGCTCACGCTCACCAGCCGAGCCGGGGCGAGCGCCGCGAGTTGTTCCATCAGCATCGAGCCGATGCAGCCGGTCCCGCCGGTGACCAGCACCGTGCGACCGGTCAGCCATCGCGTCACCATGTCCTGCGGCAGGTTGAGCCCGCGCTCGCGTATGCCCTGAAAGCGCTGGTACTCCGCGTGAGCGTCGGGACGCGCCGCCACCAGGCGTTCGGTCAAGCCGCAGAGCAGTCTCACCTGCGATTCGTCCAGTTTCACCCGCCCCAGCGGGACCGCCGCGCGCATGCCGTCGAGAATGGATGCGGCGCTTTCCATGCGACCCCTTACTTGCTGTACGGCGGTGCTTGAACCCCGCCGAACGTGGAGGCCGCCACGCTGCGGGCCGGGGTGATTGGGGATTCTATCCACCGGTAGCGCGGCGACTTCAAGAGTTTCGCACGTAAAGTCCGCTGAAAGTTACACCGGCCGCGCACGCTGTTGTGCGGCGCGCGAATGGGGATAGCATTGCCGGGCTCGTGATGGTTCGACCTCGTGGTCCGGGAGGGGTGGCTCGACGTGACCGATGTCGTCGAGGGCGCTCGCATCGAACCGATGCCGCAGAACGCCGCCTCGTCCGCGAGCCGCCGGATCCCGCGCGTGGTCCGGCCCGCGGCCGCCGACCCGTCGCTTCCGCAGCCCCCTGACGACGCAGAGAAATACTCGTACGTCAACCGCAAGGCGATGCTGCTGATCTGGGCATCGGTGATCAGCTTCGGATTCCTGATCTACAGCCAGGCGCGGATGGTCGAGGTCTCCCCCTGGTTCTGGGCCTACCTGCCCTTTCTGACTTTCACCATCGCCTACTTCGCGGTCTCCCTGGTGGTGAACGCGGCCTCGAAGGACTTCGACTTGGCCGCGCACCGGGCCCTGGTCGACTCCTGGCGGCCTGCGATTCATCCCTCGGTGGACGTGCTGCTGCCGGTGTGCGGCGAACCCGTCGAGGTGTTGCGCAACACATGGACCCACGTCGCGTTGATGGCCGCGCACTACCGCGGCGAAGTCAACGTGTACGTACTGGACGATTCGGACAGTCCGCAGCTGCGTCGCATGGCTCAAGAATTCGGCTATGTATATGCGGGCCGCTCCAACCGCGGGTGGTACAAGAAGGCCGGGAACCTGCTCTACGGCTACCGGATATCGCGTGGGGAATTCATCCTGCTGCTCGACGCGGACTTCGCGCCCCGGCCGGACATGCTGGACGAGACGCTGCCGCACATGACCGATCCGAGCGTCGGGATCGTGCAGACGCCGCAGTTCTTCCGGGTGCTCGACTCGCAGAACTGGCTGGAGCGCGGCGCCGGAGCGGTGCAGGAGCTGTTCTACCGCTCCGTGCAGACCTCCCTCTCCCGATACGACGGCGCCATCTGCGTGGGTACCTGTGCGGTCTATCGCCGCGCTGCCCTCGATGACAACGGCGGCATGACGCTGATAGAGCACTCCGAGGACGTGCACACCGGCTTCGACCTCTACCTGCGCGGCTGGCGGCTGAAGTATCTGCCGATCGCGCTGTCCACAGGGGTGTGCCCCGACAACTTGGCCGCGTACGTGAACCAGCAGTATCGCTGGTGTTCCGGAAACATGAGCATGCTCGGCAGTCGCAAGTTCTGGCACGCCAAGCTGCCGTTCCGGGTGCGGCTGAGTTATTTGTCCGGGTTCTTCTATTACGTCCACACGGCCCTGATGACCTTCGTGCTGCCGCTGGTGCCGATCGCGCTGCTGATCGGCCTGCCGCAGGACTTGCAGATCACGAACCTCATCTACGTGGTGCCCGGCCTCATCTACGCCGGCGTGATCTTCCCGCTGTGGCACCGGGCGCCGTATCGGCTGGAGGCGTATGCCTGCCGGATGGTTTACGGTTGGGCGCACGTCTTCACGATCTGGGACGTGCTGCGCAACAACCGGATGGGCTGGCAGCCCTCCGGCTCCGCGTCGAAGAAGCAGGGGCGCAACAAGCGGTTCTGGATCGGGATGATCGGCTGGACCGCGGTCACCGCCGCCGCGTGGGTCGGCCTGTGCCTCTGGCGGATGTACACGATGGACCCGTTCAATTTCATGGTGCTGCTCGCCTCAGGGCTCTTCTACGCGGCGACTGCCGCGCGCGTGCTGTCCCGGCCGAAGTCCGCGGCGGCATGATCCGCCGGCGCCGTCTCCTGGCTTCACTGTTCGCATTGGGTCTTCTCGGGGGCGCGATATCCGGCTGCTCGGTCGTGCGCGACGCCGCGACGTGGAAGATGACTCCCTCCGCCGGCCCCGGTGGGGCCGGTTCCCAGGCCGGCGCGGGCAATTCCGTCGCGCCGAACCTGACTCAGCCCGCGTTTGATGTCAAGCCGCTGATCAAGCCGGCGCGCAAGTACGTCGGCCTGGAAATACCGGGCGCACCCGCATCGATCGCCCCGGCCGAGCAGTTCGCCACATGGGTGGGTAAGAAGCCGAATCTGCTCGGCGCGTACGTCGGATGGAACACCGGTCTGGACAGCCAGGCGGTGCAGAACGCCTGGGCCTACGGCGCGCTCTACTTCCAGGTCTGGGAGCCGTTCGGGGTCACCATGCAGCAGATCGCGGCCGGCGCCTCAGACGACTACATCGCCCGGTTCGCGGCCTCGGTGCGCTCGCTGAATCTGCCCATCGCGCTCAGCTTCGGGCACGAGATGAACGGCGACTGGTACCCCTGGGGCACGAAGCAGACCGCCGCGGCCGATTTCGTGGCCGCCTGGCGGCACGTGCACGATCTGTTCGCCAAGGCCGGCGCGACCAACGTCATCTGGATCTGGGACCCGAACGACATTTATCCGGTCCCCGACGTCCAGCTACAGCCGCTCTACCCGGGAGATCAGTACGTGGACTGGATCGGCGTGACCGGATACTGGACCGTCAACGGTCCGCACACGTATTCCTCGCTGTTCCTGCCGACCCTGCTCGACATCCGCAAGTTCACCGCCAAGCCGTTCATCATCGCCGAAACCGGCGTGCAGTCCGGCTCCAACCAGGTCTCCTCGGTGAATGCCCTGTTCAACGCCGTGGCCACGCATGACGACATACTCGGCTTCGTCTGGTACGACTACAACCGCCAGGGCGATTGGCGGCTGGAGAACCGGCCCACGGTGCAGGCCGCGTTCAAGTCGGCCGTAGCGGCCTCCGAGTTCGGATTCACGGTGAGCGCGACCCGATGAGCAGCACGATGAACGGCGGCGGACGAACGCCGGGGACCGACGAGCAGGAGCCCGGCGCGGCGGAGCGGACCGCACAGGAGCGCCGCGACCTGCTCTTCGAGCTCTTCCAGTCGCACAAGCGGCTCGATCGGCTCAGCGATCCGACTGCCGAACCCGAAGGCACGCAGGCCGCCGACGCGGCGCAAGTCGATTCACCATTCGACGAAGCGGTATTCGACCGGCCCGCCCGCGAGCCCGAGTTCACGGTGGTCTACCCGACCGGCGGGGTCCGGATACCCGAGCAGGTCGCCCCGGACGCGGCTACGCCGCCCGACTTGCTGGTCGCTCCGGACGCGATGGCGGTACTTGCCGAACCGGTGGCACCGACACCCACCTCCGCGGACCCGGCCACGTCAGCGCCGGCGCCGGCCGAACCCGAGCCGCCGCGCGCCCATCCGACCGAAACGCGGAAACCCGCTGAGCCGCTCCAGCCCACCGAGACCCCACTGTCCGCGCAGCCTGATTCGCCCGGCGCGCTGCACGCTCCGGTCAACCTGCCGACCCCCAAACGGTTCGGCGACAAGGTCTCCTGGCGCGACAGCGCACCCTACGAGGAAACCGGCATCCTGATCCGCCCGGCCGACTGGTCGACCGACCGGATCGAGACCGCGCTGATCAACGTCGGGGCGCTGCGCGCGGCCGAGCGCAAGGCCGACTCCTCGCTCGCCGGAAAACGGCGCACCGGACTGTCCCGGTTCATCCCGACGCCGCGCCGCGGCATCCTGCTCGCGATCCTCCTGCTGCAAGCGTTCCTGTCGCTGCGCAACAGCAACACAGCGTTCGAGGACGAGGCGCTGTACCTCTACTCCGGCCACCTCGAACTCGCGCATCTGCTCAACGGACAGCCGATCGACAACTTCGCCGCCTACTTCTCCGGCGCACCGGTGCTCTACCCGATCGTGGGCGCGATCGCCGACCAGATCGGCGGGGTGTTCGCCGCCCGGCTGCTCAGCCTGGCCTTCATGCTCGGCGCGACCTGCCTGGTCTACCTGATCGGCCGCCGGCTGTTCGGCGTGCGGTCCGCGTTGTGCGGCGCGGGATTGTTCGGTACCACCGCCTCCGCGATCTTCATGGGCGGGTTCGCGACCTACGACGCGCCCTGCGTGTTCCTGCTCGCGCTCGCGGCGTGGATCGTGGTGCGCGGTGCCGCTTCCAGTTGGCCGTACTACGCGCTCGCGGTACTGCCGATGCTGCTCGCGGTCGGCACCAAGTACGCCTCGCTGCTGTTCATACCGACGGTCATCGCGCTGTCGTGCATCGCGGCAATCCCGTATCACGGCTGGCGTTGGGCGTTGCTGCGTCCCATATCTCTCACCGCGATGATCGGCTCGATGGCGTACGGCGCGTTGAAGCTCGCCGGGCCGACGTACGTGCACGGCATCCAGCAGACCACCACGGCGCGAGCGCAGGGCGGCACATCCACGCAGACGCTGCTTACCGAGATCGGCAAGTGGGGCGCACCGGTCTTCGTCGTGGCCGTGGTCGGCGGCCTCTACTACATATTCCGGCACCGCCCCGACGTCGACGGCCGGCTCTCGCTCGGCACATGGGGACGCGCGGCGCTGGTCACCCTGATGCTGGGCACCGCGCTGCTCGCTCCGGCGAACCAGCTGCGCATCCACACCGACGTCGCGCTGCAGAAACACATCGGCTTCGGCCTGATGTTCGCCGCGCCGCTGGCGGGCTACGGGCTGGTGCGGCTGGTCGGCGGGCACTTCGGCCGCCTGCAACTGGGCATCGGCGCCGCGGTGGTGGCCTTCGCGTTCGGCATGTCGCAGTCGCACATCATGTTCCGCGGCTGGCCGGACGCGACCCGGCTGGTGGCCACGATCAAGCAGTATCAGAAGCCGGGCGCCCACTACCTGGTCGAGATCGACGAGGTGCCGATCTACTACCTGCGCGGCGATACCAACGCCGAGCCGTCCCAGTTCACCTCGACCTTCGCCTTCCTCTACCTCGATTGGCAGGGTAAGTGGCTGACCGGCGATATCGCGTACCAGACCGCGGTGGAGCAGGGCTACTTCCAGGTCGTGGCGATCGACGGCACCACGACACCTGAGGTCGACCAGGCGATCCTCAAGGGCTTGCATTCGCCGATCAGCCCGTATCGAATAGTCAGCGAGTACAACGTGCAGACCGCGTACGGGCCGACTACGTATCAGGTATGGGTGAAGAAGTAGTGACGCAGGCTCCGCCGGCTTCGACGCAGAACCGCAGGCGTGCGCACCCCTGGTTCGCCAAGTACTACTCGCGGGTCGCGGTGGCGATGGACCGCGGTGGCCTGGCGGAGTATCGCAGGAGGCTGCTGGAAGGCCTCAGCGGTGAGGTCGTCGAGATCGGGCCGGGCAACGGCATGAACTTCCGGCAGTACCCGCGCGAGGTGACCAGGCTCGTCGCCGTCGAGCCGGAACCGACGCTGCGGGCGCTGGCGCGGCAAGCCGCGGACGGGCTGTCGCAGAGCACTGAGCCAGTGCAGACCACCAAGATCGAGGTGATCGGCGGCGTGGCCGAGCGGATGCCGCTGGCCGCTGCGTCGTGTGACGCCGTGGTCGTCTCGCTGGTGCTGTGCTCGGTTCCGGATCAGCAGGCTGCTTTCCGCGAAGTCCACCGGATTCTGCGCCCGGGCGGCGAGTTCCGCTTCATGGAGCACGTGCGCTCGCAGGGCCGCGCGGCCGCGTGGGGGCAGCGCGCGCTCGATGCGACGATACGGCCCTCACTTTGCGGAGGCTGTCGCTGCGCGCGCGAAACCGGCGAGGCCGTCGCGGCGGCTGGGTTCGAGATCAGCGAACTGAGTCGATTCAGGTTCCCGGCGCGGATTTACCTGCCCACACCCACCGCGTCGCACATGATCGGCTACGCGCGTAAGCCTGCGTGAGTCCGCATTGTTCTCACGAGAACGGCACTGCGGCGCACGGCAGTGACCAGTGCGTGTAAGCCGGCACCCAGTTGGTCGCGATCGCGTCGACTCCGATCTGACGCAGGTGCACCCACTGCGCGGAGAACGGCGGCGTCCACACCCACACGGCAAGGCCCGCCGCGCGCCACGCGACAACCTGCGCACGAGTGATCCGAGCGAAGTCGATGTACAGGATTCGCGCGCCCGTCTTCGTGATCGATGACGGTGACGGGTTCCCGGTTTCCTGGATGTACGCCGTCATCACATCCGGCGCGGCCGCCGAGAACGCGCTGACGTCGTCGGCCTCCCAGCCGCCGACCACCACGTGGTCGGCGTATCCGGAGGCTGCGATAACCGAGGCCAGTACATCGATCGAGGCCTGACCCGCCCCTCCGGCCGCGAACGGATCGGCCTCCATTTGCAGCACGATCGGCACGCCGGTGTGCTTCACCGCGGCCAGCAACTGCGCGAGCGTCTGCGGGTGCTGATTGTGCGGCAACCGGCGCTTGCCGTCATTCGACTTCAAGCCGAGCGCGGTGAACTGCGCCGCAGTGACCGAAAGCACCGGACCTGTACCGGTCGTAGTGCGGTTCAGCGACGCGTCATGGATGGCGACCGGCACGTTGTCCTTGGTCCAGCGCACGTCCGCGTTGAGCATCGAGGCACCCTGCGCGACCGCGGCCAGTTCGGCGGCCGAGGTGTTCTCGGGTAGCGGCGCGACGGTGCCGCCCTCGCCACGGTGCGCGATCACCGGCGGCGCCGAGCAAGGATCGTCAAGGTGATCCCACGGCCGCGGCCAGTTCTTGGGCCCGCGCAGCGTCGGGGTGGGACTGGGCATCCCGAGGCGCAAAATCACGCCGCCACCGGCGTGGCCGATCGCGTGGGCAACTCGCTGCGGATCGGCCGGGGACGCCGGCGCGGTCGTGACCGAGCACGCCGCCGAGGCGCAGAGCGCCGCGGCGCTCAGCAATGCCGCCAGCGGCCGACCTAAACCGCGTGGTGTCAAGCCGCGGTTACCAACAAGGCCGCGCCCACGAACCGCGCGCCCGTCAACCCTGTGCCCGTCAACCCTGTGCCCGTCAACCCCGTGCCGATTTGGATCTCGCCGAACCAACCCACGCCGGCTTATCGCCATGGCCGCCCCACCGCGCATACGCCCCTCATTTCGACCGCCCCCGAACCTGTGTTCCACCCGCGTGCGTTCGGTCGTGACTAAGGACGCTCCATCCCGCGTTCGCGTTGCAGCGGACTTACAGGTTCGCGGAGATTTCCGGCCCGCCGACGCCGACTGGACGGAAGTATCGCCCGGTTCGGTGCCGCATGTCCGACAACGGCAGTAACCCGGCGCGGCCAGTGATGGAATCATGGACGACATGTCGCATTTCGGTGAGGGCCTGGCGGTGGACACGGACGTGGAGCGTGCCGCGCGGCGCGCTAGCTACGGCGCGCTCTCCACCATCGAGGGCGCGCCCGACCTAGTCACCGTGTTCGCCGGCGTGACGGACCCCGAGGACGCCGACCGGGTCGCCGCCACGGTGCACGCCATGGTCAGCGCCACTGGCAACGAGCGCTGCGTCGTCGTCGGGGCGCTGACACCAGGCGTCATGGGTGACGCCCGCGCGGTCGGCCCGCTGCTCGGCGGCGAACCGGCGGTGGCCGTGTGGGCGGGCAAGCTGCCGGGCGTGCGCGTGCGGCCGTTCCATCTGCGCGCGACCCGCGCGGCGGACTCGATCGCGGTCGGCGGATTGCCTGAGCCGTGGCCGGATGACCGGGTCGTGCTGGTGCTGGCCGATCCGCACAGCTTCCCGGCGGACGGCTTCGTCGAGCGCTCCAACGAGGCGCTGCCCGGTCTGCCCTTCGTCGGCGGGCTGGTGCCCGGAGTCGCCGGACGGGGCTCGGCCCGGCTGATCCGCGGCGCGGCCACCTACGACGAGGGCGCGGTCGGCGTGATGCTCGGCGGACCGGTGGACGCGGCCATAGCCGTCAGCCAGGGCTGCCGCCCGGTCGGCCCGACGATGACCGTCACCGCCGCGGATGGCAACCTGCTGCTCGGTCTCGCCGGAACCCCGGCCCTGGAGAAGCTGCGCGAGATCCTCGACTCGCTCGACGAACGCGAGCGCGAGGCCGTCTCGACCGGCCTGCACCTGGGCGTCGCGATGGACGAATACGCGGACCAGCACGAGAGCGGCGACTTCCTGATCCGCGGCGTGCTCGGCACCGATCCGGAGCGCGGCGGCGTCGCGGTCGGTGATGTGGTCGACGTGGGCCGCACCGTGCGCTTCCAACTGCGCGACGCCGCCAGCGCCGGCCGGGAGCTGGACACGGTGCTCACCGCCTGCCGCGACCGCCCCGGATACGCCACCATCGGCGGCGCGCTCGTGGTGTCGTGCAACGGCCGCGCCGGGGACCTCTTCCCGCAGCCGCTCGGCGCGGGACACGACATTCTCGCGGTGCGCGCGGGGCTCGGTACGAACGCGGTCTCCGGGTTCTTCGGCGCGGGCGAGATCGGGCCGGTCGGCGGACGTAACCACCTGCACGGCTACACCGCCTCCGTGCTCGCCTTCGCGGATCCGGACGCGAAGATCGTCTAAGTCGCCGTCCGCTCGGGTACGGTCGGATCGAGCCCGAGCTCAGGAATGCAACGCCAACGCCGGAGGTAACGCACGCCCGTGGAAACGACCGAGCAGCGAATCCTGGCGATCGACATCGGCGGCACGAAGCTGGCTGTGGGCGCCGTCGACGGTGAAGGCCGGGTGCTGGAGTACCTGCGCACCGCCACGCCGCATCCCGGCGTCACCGACAGCGGCGAGATGATCTTCCGTACCCTGCTCGGCCTGGTCGGCGAGCTGAAGACCGATCCGGCCGAGTTCGCCGGGGTCGGCGTCGGCTGCGGCGGGCCGATGCACTGGCCAGGCGGAGTGGTCTCCCCGCTCAACATCGAGGCTTGGCGCGATTTCCCGCTGCGCGCCCGGCTTGCCGAGGCGTTCCCCGGCGTGCCGGTGCGGGTGCACAACGACGCGATCTGCCTCGCGGTCGCCGAACACTGGCGCGGCGCGGGGATGCATACCGAGGACATGCTCGGCATGGTCGTGTCCACCGGCGTCGGCGGCGGGCTCATTGTCGAAGGGCGGCTGATCGACGGGCGCACCGGCAACGCCGGGCACATCGGTCACGTGATCGTGCACGCCGACGAGCCGCTGTGTGCCTGCGGAGCCGTCGGCTGCCTGGAGGCGGTCGCTTCCGGCCCGCGGCTGACCGGATGGGCGGCCGAGCAGGGCTGGCGGCCCGGCGCCGCGCCGGACCAGCGCACCGGCCGGGAACTGGTCGACGATGCTCGGCGCTCGCACCCGATCGCGTTGAAGGCGCTGTCCCGAGCCGGCCGCGCGCTCGGCATCGCGATCGCCTCGGCGACCGTGCTGTGCGACCTGGAGGTCGTCGCGATCGGCGGCGGCCTCTCCCAGGCCGGACCGCTGCTGTTCAATCCACTGGAGGCGACGCTGCGGGAGCGGGTCGGGTTGGAGTTCGCCCGTTCGGTGCGCGTCGTCCCGGCGGCGCTCGGTCAGGAAGCGGGCTTGGTCGGCGCGGCCGCCCTGATCGTGCACCCGGAGCGCTACTGGTCCGCCAAGGATTGATCAGCCGCGCTGCCACCGGGAACCGGCTGAGCAGCTTTGTCTGGCGCCGCATCAGCTGACACGCCGTCATCCGCAGTGTGCGGCAACTCATCCGGCCGCAACGTTAACGCAACGCTCAGAACGCCAAGCGGCGCGGCCAGGAACAACGCCATCTTCGGCACCAAGATCCCCGAGTCGTCGACGAACCAGCCAATCGCGACGGTGATCAGCGCCAGCCACAACGCGCACCGCACGAACGGCTCGCGGGCGTACGCCAAGGCGAGCGACCGCGCGCCGATCAGTCGCGGCGCGACGATCGCCAGCAGCGCCCAGAACAGGATCCACGGCACGTAGTGGCTGAACCAGTCGTTGTTGATCGAGGCCAGGTTCGTGTCGATCTTCCGGTGGATGGTGCCGGTCCAGCTGCCGTCGAAGAGGGAGGCCACGAAGTTGCCGAAATGCGAGCGCTGGCCGGCCGGCTGGAGGTAGTTGAGCACCGCGAAGCCGGAGACCACGACGACTCCGCTGATCGCCACCACCAGCATCTTGCGCCAGGTGATCCGCAGCCCGGCGATGAGGAACAGCAACAGCACGAAGCCGGGCACCATCGCGATGGTGCCGCCGAACTTCGCGCCCCATCCGGGATATCCGCAGGCCGCGACCGCGACCAGCGCGACCGCCCCGATGATGATCAGCGCGCGTCGCCGCTCGGCACGCTGTGCATCCGGCAGTCGGCTTAGGCCGAGGCGCCCTGGTACCGCACGGCGTAGCCAGCCTTCCGCAGCCTCACGGAACGTATGCGGCCATACATGCGCCGGGATCTCACCTGGTCCGTGACGCGGCATCAGTAGCGAGGCCAGCCAAGCGGAACCGATCATCGCGGCGGCGCAGTAGACGCCGACCGCGCTGTTGCCGATCCCGTAGAAGCGCCCGGCGATGACGTACGAGAGTCCGAACGGGGTCTGTGCCTGAAGCCGCGACCCGGTCGCTACGTCCGCCGCGATGATGAGAAGTGTGAGCAGGCCGAGCAGCCCGGCAGGGGCCAGAGGCTGGCCGCGTAACCCGGGCAAAGTTCGGCAGGCTGCCAGGGCGGCTGCCGCCAGTAGCACGCTGATTCCCGCGATCGTCCCGTACAGGATCGGACCGGGCGCGAACGTCGCCGACCAGTTCACCAGGTTCGCGAGGAAAGACGCCGGGGCGATCGCGCCGAGCACCGTGGCCCAGCCGACGACGGCCGCGCGCAAACCGGTACGCCAGCGGCGCAGCCGGGGGTATCGGCGGGAGAACCGGCCGGGGGAGTAGCGCTCAGGCAGCCAGCGGATCGCGGCGAAGACCAGGCCGGCGGCCCAGGCCAGGATCGTGATCGCGTGCGCCATCCACGTGATGAACCGGCCGTTGGTCTGGGCGAAGGTCTGGTTGGCGGTGTTGAGCCAGGCCTGGGTGACGACCGCGCCGGCCGGGTCCGATGGCGCGGCGCCGCGCGCGGTGATCTGCGATCCGACGAACGGTTTCCGGTCCGCGGCCGAGATCTGTTGCGGCGTCAGACCGACCCAGCGCAGCAGTGAAGGAGTCAGGTCGAGGGTCTGCACGACGCCGGGGTGCCGTGTTGACGAAGCATAGAGCCAGTGCTTGCCGTCGAACGCCGAGCCCGACACGAGCAGCGTGTGCAGTTGCGGTTCGGTCGTGGAGTCATCGAGTCCGGCGACGACGACGGTTGTTGCGGCGGGCAAACGCGCGATCAGCGATCCGAGCGTGGAGTCGAGGGCCGCATACGGGTACACGCGGTTGACCGGCGGCTGCGGTTCGATACCTTCCGCCGGCGGCGGTAACGCAGTCACTCCGCCGAGATCGACGAGTGTCAGCGCGCACTGCGAGAGAGCCGTCTGCGTGAGGTCCTCTGGTGCGCCCAAGTAATCCGCGACGTGGCCGTGCGCGTCGGTTGCTCCGAGCAGCGCACCCGGACCTGACGCCGCGACACATCCTCCCGCTGTCGCGATCGGCGCCACGAGCGAACCGAACACCGGGGCGTAGCTGTAGGCGTTGTTCGGTGCCGTATACGCAGTGAAGTTCGGAATGTCGTACGAACCCGCGCTCTGCGGCGCATCGGGCAGCGGCGTGCAGTACGTCTGCGGCCGCGTAATCAGAGACGTCGCGGTACTTGTCCCGGCCGGCTGCTGCATAACCCTGCTCGCGAACGCCCGAGTGCCGCTGTTCAGCGTCAGCCAGCCGTCCGCCGGACAGGTGTCGTTGATCACGGCGCGGGTCACGAGCGAGGCGATGCTGCCGTGCCGCACCAGATTGAACAGCGCAGGCATTCCAGCCTGCGTTACATCGCTCCACTGCAGGCCGTCGAGGCCGATGACGACAACGTGCCCCGTCGGTGCGTTACCGGTCGCACGCTCCGCAGCCTGCGCCGGGCCTTCCCCGATCAGCACCACACTCGCCATCGCGGCACCGAGTAGCGCGAGTAGGGATAGAAAACGACGGGGGCGCACCCGGCCAGCGTAGTGGCCCGGTGCGCCCCCGGCTGAGGGTGGATCCGGCCGAGCGGATGCGCGTCACGCACTCGCTCGGACGTCGCGTGGAGCGCCCTTGTGGGGCTCCTAATGCATTACCGGTGCGGCATCGCTCGTGGCTGCAGCCTCGTCGCCGGCTGCATCCCCGGTCGTGCCCACGCCTGCGTCCGCCGTTGCGCCTTCCACAGCGCCCTCCGGCGTCGGCGCGCCCATCGAGCGCAGCGGCACCTGCTTGAGGAACAGGCTCAGCACCCACGCGACGACCATCGTCGCCGTCGCGACCAGGAAGACCACGGACATCGCCTGCACGAAGATGTGCAGCACAGCCGCCTCGACCCCTGGGTGCTGCACGTTGAGCGCGTCCAGCGCCTTGCGGCTCAGTCCGTTCGGGCTGCCGCCGTTGCTCAGGCCCCCGCTCCTCGGCAGTTCGGTCGCCGAGTAGTGGTTGAACCGGTTGATCAGAACCGCTCCGAAGATCGCGGTGCCGAAGGACCCGCCCATGTTCCGGAAGAACAGGTTCGCCGAGGTACCGGTGCCGATGTCCTTGAACGGCAGCGAGTTCTGCACGGCCAGCGTCAGCACCGGCATCACCAGGCCCATGCCGAGGCCGAGCACGAACATGTACACGCCACGCTCGGCCGCGCCGGTGGTCTCGGTCAGCCGGGACATCAGGTACATGCCGACCGCGGCGATCGCGGTGCCGGCGATCGGGAACGCCTTGTACTTGCCGATCTTCGAGATGATCCGGCCGCCGATGATCGAGGCGGGCATGATGCCGGCCATCATCGGCAGAATCGCCAGGCCGGCCATCGTCGGGCTGTAGCCGACCACCAGCTGCAGGTAGGTCGAGACGTAGATCAGCGAGCCCATCATCGCCATGCCCAGCACCAGCGCGATCAGGTTCGAGACCGTGAAGATCGCGTTGCGGAACAGGTGCATCGGCAGGATCGGCTCGGTGGCCACCTTCGACTCCCAGAAGCCGAACCCGACCAGCAGCGCCGCGCCGATGGCGATCAGCGTGATGATCGTGGGCGAGCCCCAGGAGTAGGTGGTGCCGCCCCACACGGTGACCAGCAGCAGGGCCGAGGCCCCGGCGGCCACCAGCGCGGCGCCGGTGTAGTCGATCTTGTGCTTGATCTGGTTGTTGCGCACGTGCAGCACGATCGAGACGACGACCAGCGCCAGGATGCCGATCGGCAGGTTGACGTAGAAGATCCAGCGCCAGCCGGTGGTTCCGAACAGGTGGCTGCGGTCGGTGAAGAAGCCGCCGATCAGCGGGCCGAGCACCATGGCCAGCATGAACACGCCGCCGAAGTAGCCCTGGTACTTGCCGCGGTCGCGCGGCGGGACCACTACGCCGATGATCGTGAAGACCAGCGCCATCAGGCCGCCGCCGCCCAGGCCCTGCAGGGCGCGGAAGGCGATCAGCTCGCCCATGTTCTGCGACATTCCGCACAGCGCGGAGCCGACCAGGAACAGGGTGATGGCGAACATGAATATCTTCTTCGGACCGTAGAGGTCCGCCAGCTTGCCGTAGATCGGCGTCACGACCGTCGAGGCGAGCAGGTACGCCGTCACCACCCAGGACTGGTGGGCCAGTCCGTGCACCGGGTCGAGGTCCTGCACGATGGTCCACAGCGCGGTGGACACGATCGTCTGGTCGAGCGCGGCCAGCAGCATGCCCAGCATCAGGCCGCTGAAGACCACCATGATCTGCCGGTGCGACATCATGGGGCGGCCGTCCGCCGCCGTCGCGGGTGCGTTCATTAGATGCATCCTTCGGTGTCGCGTACGAATCTGTCGAGCAGTTTTGTCAGAGCGCGCACGTCATCGGCGGGCCATGCGGACAGCGCGTCGCGGATCGTGTTCGCGCGCTCGCACCAGAACTGCTCCACGAAGTCGTGTCCCCGTTCGGTGACCCCCACCTGGAAAGCCCGCTTGTCGTCCGGGTCGGCGCTCTTGCTGATGTAGCCCTCTTCCTCGAGGGTGCGCAGGTGCCGGCTGACCGTGGACAGGTCGAGCCCCGCCTCCTTCGCCAGCGCCGAGGCGCGCATCGGGCCGACCTTGCCGAGCACGAACAGCACCGAGATCCGGCCGTGCTCCGGGGTCTTCTCCATCGCCCGGTGCCGGTTCTTGGCCTGCATGAACAGGGCGCGCATCGCGTCGCTCAGGTCACGCACGTCAGCGACGCTCGGCGCCGCCGTCTCGGCCTGCGCGGCGGGCGCCGGATCGCCGACGGGCGCCGGCGTGGGACGCTCGTGAGTATGGACCGACATAAGGACCATCCGCAGATCAGGGTTTCCAGGAAGTTGCTTGTGCCCTACAACTATATTCCTCGTTACTTGCGGCATGCAAGTAGTTTTTGACCTGCGGCGGCACCGTCGATCCGAGATCGCGACCCGCGTAGCCTGACCCCATGGCTACCCACAAGGAGCGGGCCGCGATCGAAGGCGACACCACGCCGGGCAAGAAATCGCAGGCCACTGACGGTACCGCTGCGGCCAGGCAAGCTGGCCAGGCGCTCGCCGTCACCCTCGACGACGTGCTTGCCGCGCGCAAACTGCTCGCCGACATCGTCCGGCCGACCCCGCTGGCCTGGTCTCGGCCACTGTCCGAGCAACTCGGCGGCGAGGTCTGGTTCAAATGCGAGAACGTGCAACGCGCCGGTTCGTTCAAGATCCGCGGCGCATACGTGCGCATCCACAACCTGTCCGCGCAGGAACGGGCCCGAGGCGTCGTGGCAGCCAGCGCGGGCAATCACGCGCAGGGCGTCGCGCTCGCCGCCACCCTGCACGGCATCGAGTCGACAGTGTTCATGCCGGAAGGCGCGCCGCTGCCCAAAGTCGCCGCCACCGAGTCCTACGGAGCGCGAGTCCGCTTCACCGGTACCACCGTCGACGAGGCGCTGATCGCGGCCCGAGCCTTCGCTGAGGAGACCGGCGCCGCGTTCATCCATCCCTTCGACCATCCCGACGTCGTCGCGGGTCAAGGCACGGTCGCGCTCGAAATCCTGGAGCAGTGCCCGCAGGTCAAGACGGTGCTCGTGGGCGCGGGCGGGGGAGGGCTGCTCGCCGGGATCGCAACGGTGCTGCGCGCTATGCGGCCTGACGTGCGCGTCGTCGGCGTACAGGCGGCGACGGCCGCCGCCTACCCCGCCTCGCTCATCGCTGGAACGCCCACGCCGCTCGCCTCGATGGCGACCATGGCGGACGGCATCGCGGTCGGCTGCCCAGGCGACGTGCCGTTCGGCGTGATCCACCGGCTCGGCACCGAGATCGTGACGGTGTCGGAGGAGTCGATCTCCCAAGCACTCCTGCTTTTGCTGGAACGCAACAAGCTCGTGGTCGAGCCGGCTGGCGCGGTGGGTGTCGCCGCGCTGCTCGAAGCCGCCCAGGAAGCCGCGTCAGGGCACCTCGACGCCGGGGAACGGCAATTCGAACCGCCAGTCGTGGCGGTGCTGTCCGGCGGCAACGTCGATCCGCTGCTGCTCCTGCGGCTTATCCGTCACGGCCTCGCCGCCGCGGGACGGTTCCTCTCCCTGCGGCTGCGGCTCACCGACCGACCCGGCGCGCTGGCCCAACTGCTCGCGGAACTCGCCGCGGTGGACGCCAACGTCGTCGACGTGGAGCACGGCCGCACCCTGGCCGGGCTGGGCGTGGCGGAGGTCGAGGTCGCGGTCACGCTGGAGACGCGCGGGCCAGATCATGCCGAGGCGGTAGTCGCACGGCTCAGCGCGGCCGGTTACGCGCCGATCGTGCAGTGAGGAAGCGCTGTGCAAGCGAGTCCTTCAGCCCGCGGCTTTCTGACGGGGCGACGGGATCACTTTCGCGGCGACGATGCGCTGAAGATCCACCGAGACCTGTTCCCCGGAGCGCCGCCGGACCGTGGCGTGCCCCTGCGCGCCCTCGGCCCACTCCAGCAACTCTCCAACCAGGTCGGTTAGCGTCTCGCCGAACTGACCGTGATCCGGCGGGTCCAGCCGGTAACGCAACACGACCCGTGATCCCACATCCTGTGCACTGATGCGGAGCGCCCTACCCGGTGATGTACCGTCCACTTCAGCGCCCCTTTGTGCGTTGCGGCTTTGCTAAGCGCGATACTAGGTGTCGCACCATATCGATTGACGATGATGGGCCGGGATTAGCGACCCGACCCGAGGCCAGGAGGACCCGGACGTGACCTACGTCATCGCGCAGCCCTGTGTGGATGTCAAGGACAAGGCGTGCATCGAGGAGTGCCCGGTCGACTGCATCTATGAAGGCGAGCGCTCGCTTTACATCCACCCGGACGAGTGCGTCGACTGTGGTGCTTGCGAGCCGGTCTGCCCGGTCGAGGCGATCTTCTACGAGGACGACACCCCGGAGCAGTGGAAGGACTTCTACAAGGCGAACGTCGAGTTCTTCGAGGACCTCGGCTCGCCCGGCGGCGCCTCGAAGCTCGGCCTGATCCCCAAGGACCACCCGGTGATCCAGGCCATCCCGCGCACCGAAGAGGCGCACTAAGCACCCTGCGCTGCAGAGGAAAGCACCGATGCCGAACGTGTCCGCCCGTCTGCCGCAGTTCCCGTGGGATCGTCTGAAGCCGTACGCGGCGAAGGCCGACGCCCATCCCGGCGGACGGGTGGACCTCTCCGTGGGTACGCCGGTCGATCCGACGCCGGACAGCGTCCGCCGCGCGTTATCTGCGGCTGCCGATTCGCCGGGTTATCCGACCACGCATGGCACGGCCCGGTTGCGTGAGGCGGCGTCCGGCTGGATGCAGCGCGAGCTTGGCGCCGCGGTGGATCCGGTATCGGTGCTGCCGCTGATCGGCTCGAAAGAACTCGTCGCGGCGCTACCTGCGCTGCTCGGGCTCGGCGCGGGCGACGCTGTCGCGTTTCCGTCTCCGGCCTATCCGACCTACGAGATCGGCGCGCTGCTCTCCGGCGCCACCCCGGTTCCGGTTTCCGACGGCGACCTGCTGAACCGATGGCTGGTGCCCGGTGGCGCCGCTGAGGCGCCGGAGAACCTTCGGTTGCTTTGGCTGAACTCGCCGGGCAATCCGCACGGCCGGGTCCACTCGGCCGACGCGCTTCGGGAGATCGTCGCCTGGGCGCGCGCTCGGGGCGTGATCGTCGTATCAGATGAGTGCTACCTCTCTCTTGGCTGGGAAGGGACCGAACCCGTGTCGGTCCTGCATCCGCAGGTGTGCGGCGGCTCGTATGACGGGCTGCTCGCGGTGCACTCGCTATCCAAGCGATCGAACCTGGCCGGCTACCGGTCGGCGTTCCTGACCGGCGATCCCGCGCTGGTCGCAGAGTTGCTCGAGGTGCGCAAGCACGCCGGGATGATGATGCCGGGCCCGGTTCAAGCGGCCACCGCCGCTGCGCTCGACGACGACGAGTCCGCCGCCGCGCAGAAGGAGCGTTACCGGTCCCGGCGCACGGTGCTGCGTAACGCGTTGGCGGACGCGGGTTTCCGCATCGATCACTCCGAGGCGGGCCTGTACCTCTGGTCCTCACGCATTGTCAGCGGCGAGCCCGAACCATGCTGGGACACCGTCGCGCACTTGGCGGATCTCGGGATCCTCGCCGCTCCCGGCGAGTTCTACGGTCCCGGCGGCGAGCACCACGTCCGGGTGGCGCTCACCGCGACCGACGAGCGTATCGCCGCCGCCGCGGCGCGCCTCTCGGGCTGAGCCGGCTCAGCGAACTGCGCGGCGCCTTCGCAACTCAACTCTGCAACTGAGCACCGCTGCGCTGCTGCCCGCTTTATGCGACATCGCGACAGGCCAAAGGCCGGTGGCCCGTCGGCTCCCTGTTCGGAGTCGGCGGGCCACCGGCCGTTACGCGGTCGCGGTATGACCGCTGCGGTCAACTGACTGTTCGTCAGGCCTTCTTGTGCTTGGCCACGTAGTGCGTGGTCAGCTTCGCCGCGTCGGTGGTCGCCTGCTGCGCCGCGGCCTGAGCCGCCGGGTGGGCGGCCATGGCCGGCGCCGGCGCGGCCACGTGCTGCGCCGCCTGCATCGGAACCGACTCGGTGGAGGACGGCATGCTCGCCGAACCGCCGTTGGCGGCCTGCTGCCCGGTCAGGCTGCCGACCACCGGCAGGCCGCCCACGACCGGCAGGCCGCCGTTGCCCAGCGAGTTGGTCAGGCTGCCGACCACCGGCAGGCCGCTCAGCGGCGAGGAGCCGCCGTTGCCGGTGAGCGAGGTGACGTCCGGCAGGCCGCTGCCGGCCAGGCTGCCGACCACGGGCAGGCCGCTGAGGGGCGAGGCGCCGTTCTCCTGCTGCCCGGTCAGGCTGCCGACCACCGGCAGGCCGGAAAGCGGCAGCGCCTGGGTCAGGTGCGCCGCGGTCTGGCCCTGGGCCAGGCTGCCGACCACCGGCAGCGAGCCGACCAGCGGCAGGGCGTCCGCGTGCGCGGACCCGGCGGCGGCGACCGGCAGGGCGACGGCGGCGGCGGCCGCCGCGGTAGAGGCGATTCGACGCCCGGCGTGGCTCATCTGTGTCTCTCATTTCCGTGTGGACTGTGCGGTCCGGGGCGGTTGGCTCGGCCCCCGCGCCCCGGCCGGGTGGGCTGTCGGCCCGGATGACGCCCGGCCGCCGTTCGGCGGCCGGCGACGCGGGCTTGGATCAGCAGCGTCGCGTCACTGGGAATTACGAGCCGGGCACGGCTAGGTTGCGGCTCGACAGAGTAACGTTTGGGTAAAGGAGCTGGCGCGGTTTAGAAGTCCAAAGAGCGGATCACCGTATTTCCGGGTCCGCGCTCGGCTATCTCAGCGCCGCGAAATGCCCGGCCGTCGTCAGAGTGAGCCCACGTTTTGCAGCGCGCCGGTGACCGGGCTGTCGGCGCCGAGCATGGTGGAGACCGGGAGGGTCTGGGTCAGGCTGCCGACGCTGCCGACCATCGGCAGCTGCGCGCCGCTCAGCTTGCCGGTCAGGTCGCTGACGGTCGGCACCCCGCCCGAGCGCAGCTGCGAGACCAGCGGCGTGGCCTGGCCGATCACGCCGCCGGCCAGCGCGTCGGCCTGCGGCGAGAGGCCGGAGGTCAGCGTGCCGAGGGCGCCCTGGTGCAGCACGTTCGGGGCCAGTGAGAGCGGGCTGTCAGCGCTGGCGGCCAGCTGCGGGGTGAGGTTGTTCAGCGGCAGCGCCTCGGCCAGCCGCGTGGTCGCGCCCTGCGCCTGGCCGCCCAGCAGCCGGTCGGCCGCGTTCGCCAGGTTGCTCCCCGCGACGGCCAGCTTCTGCGCGGAATCGGCCGGCTGCGCCGCCAGCGTCGCCGAACGCACCTGGGCCTGCGCCGCCGGCGCCCGCTCCGGCAGCAGACCCAGATCGCCGACCTGCGTGATGTCGCTTAGCGGCGGCGTCGCCGCGTTCAGGGTGCTGTCCAGCGGCAGGTCGTTGGCGATCGGCACACTGGCGACCAGCGGGTCGATTGAGTCCGGCAGTCCGAAGGGCAGCGCCAGATTCGGCAGCCCCAGCATCTGCAGGTCGGCCTGGGGACCGGTTGCCGCAGCCGCCGTCCCGGCGCAGGCGAGCGGTACCGCGCCGGCGGTCAGCGCGGCGGCCGTGACAGCCAGGCGGCGACCGGCGGCCGCGTTCACGATGCCACCGCCCAGAATGCCCTTAGTACGCGGTGCGGCGTGGCGGCCCTTGCGGGACTGCGGGTTGCTCATGGTGCTCCTCGATTATGTGAACGGCGGGTATTCCTACCCTTCACTCATCGATGTGGAGCCCACGGAAGTTGCGGCCGGTAAAGGTAACGAAACGATAACTATTGCAATCTCGGCGGCGAAATTCACTCGATTCAGTGAATACGCCGCCTGCTGCTTAGAAACGCCACTCAGCTGGCGAGCGCGATATGCACCGAGCCCGCGTTTGCGGCCGCGCTCGAGTCGGCCTTCCAGCCGGATGCGCCATCTGAGGCCGACCACGTCTTCCCGCCGTACGAGACCTGCGTGATGCCCATCGTCTCCGCCTGCGCCGCGGCCCAGTTCGCGTAAGCCCACTCGCGAGTCGTCGCCGCCGCCCCCGACACCGAAGCCGGAGCGGCCAGGCCGAAGGAGTGCCCGTCTGCGGCGATCCCGTCGATCTTCCCGACGTTCGCGGAGCCGAACTCGGCGCGCAACTCGTTGACCACCGCCTGGCCGCGCGCCGTCAGCAGCGCGCCGGAGCCCTTGCTTTGCGCCGGGAAGGTCGGGCCGTCAAGCGTGCAGCCGAGCCCCGCCCCCGCCGAACCCGTGAAGACTCCGGAGAGCACGGTCGCGAACTGCTCCCACTGTGCGTACGCGGTCGGCGAGCCCGAATTCTGCACCTTCTGTGCCGCGGCGGTCAGCGTCATGCTCTGCCAGCCGGACACGTTGAGCAGCGCCTGATAGAACTTCGTCGTCGAATACACCGGGTTCAGGATCTGCGCCTGCGTGCCCCAGCCCTGCGACGGCCGCTGCTGGAAGAGCCCCACCGAGTCGCGGTCGCCGTAGTTCAGGTTGTGCAGCTTCGACTCCTGCCGCGCGGTGGCCAGCGCCACCTCGATCCCGAACGGCGGCACGTTCATCGAGACGCCCACGGCCGCGATCGTGGAGGCGTTCTTCGCCTGCTCGAGATCCAGGCTCATGCTCCCGGCCGAGGAACTGGCGGTGCAGCCGGAGGACTGGAAGATCGAGATGTGCCCCAGCTTGTGCACCGCCCACAGCGCCGCCGCGGCGATCAGCCCGGCGATCACCAGTGCGACGATCAGCGCTTTGATCCAGCCGCCGCCACCGCGGCGGGGCGCGAGTGCGTGTGTGTCGTGACTGGTCTGAGCGGTGCGCGGCACAGTGCTCCTCGGCGTCGTCGGCAGCGGGCGTTTCCCGTTACCGTAACGCGATCGCGGTGCGAGACGGGTCGGGGTCCTGTCACGGCTCCGCATTAGTCTTGGCACATGACCGACACCTTCTCCAGCCCGCTGCCCGCCGTGATCGACGAACTGTGGGAGCGCCGCGCCGAGCTCACTGCGGCCGACGCGGACGCCCGCAAGTTGGTCGTGGAGGCGGTCGACCTGCTCGATTCCGGCGCCGCGCGGGTCGCCCTCGTCGACCCGGCCACCGACGCGGTGACCGTGGACGAGCGGGCCAAGCGCGCCATCCTGCTCAGCTTCAAGGTGCTGGAGATGACGGAAGGCACGGTCGGCGAGTTCTACCAGCACGACCGGATCCCGCTGAAGAAGAGCTTCCCAGGAGTACGCGTGCTGCCCGGCGCGATCGCCCGCTGGGGCAGTTTCTTCGCCCCCGGCGTGGTGCTGATGCCGAGCTTCACCAACATCGGCGGGTACGTGGACTCCGGCTCCATGGTGGACACGTGGGCGACGGTCGGCTCGTGTGCGCAGATCGGCAGGAACGTGCACCTGTCCGGCGGCGTCGGCATCGGCGGCGTGCTGGAGCCGCCGAACGCGATCCCGGTCGTGGTCGAGGACGACGCGATGATCGGCAGCCGTTCGATGATCGTCGAGGGCGCGCGGGTCGGCAAGGGCGCGATGGTCGGCGCGGGCACCATCCTGTCCGCGACGATCCCGGTCATCGACGTCGAAAGCGGCGCGGAGATCAGCCGCGGCCACATCCCGGCCTGGTCAGTCGCCGTCGGCGGCACCCGCACCAAGCAATTCGCCGGGGGCTCCTTCGGCCTGCCCTGCGTCCTGGTGCTCAAGCGACTCGACGAGGGCCAGCGGCACGACAAGGCCCAGCTCAACGACATCCTGCGGGACCACGGGATGAGCGCCTGATGCAGCGGGGTGGCGACACCGGCGGCAGCGACTCCGGTACTGACACCGACGCGCTCGACCTCTCCCTCGGTGCCGCGGAACTCACCGCCGCGCTGATCGACTTCCCCTCGGTCAGCGGCGAGGAGAAGCCGCTGGCCGACGCGATCGAGCAGGCACTGCGCGCGTTACCCCGGCTGACCGTGGACCGCTACGGCAACAACGTCATCGCGCGCACGTTCTTCGGCAAGTCCAAGCGGATCGTGCTGGCCGGGCACATCGACACGGTGCCGATCGCGGACAACGTGCCCTCCACGCTCAAGGGGGACCTGCTCTACGGCTGCGGCGCCTCCGATATGAAGAGCGGCATCGCGGTGCAGCTCAAGGTCGCCGCCGCGGCAGGGGCGGCCGGCGGACCCGAGCCGGTGCACGACCTGACCTTCGCGTTCTACGACTGCGAGGAGATCGAGTCCGCGCGCAACGGCCTCGGCCATGTCGCCCGCGCACACCCCGACTGGCTCGCCGGAGACTTCGCGCTGCTGCTCGAGCCGACCGATGGAGCGCTGGAAGGCGGGTGCCAGGGCACCCTGCGCGCCCGCATCAGCACTACCGGGCGGCGGGCGCACAGCGCGCGCTCCTGGCTCGGACAGAACGCGATTCACCGCGCCGCCCCGATCCTGGCCAGGCTCGCCGAATACCAGGCCCGCGAGGTCGAGGTGGAGGGCCTGCTGTTCCACGAGGGGCTCAACGCGGTCGGCATCAGCGGCGGCGTGGCCGGCAACGTGATCCCGGACGAGTGCAGCGTGCTGGTCAACTTCCGGTTCGCCCCGGACCGCTCGGAGCAGCAGGCCGCCGAGCACGTGCGCGCGGTGTTCGCGGGCGCCGAGTTCGAGGACTGCGCGATCGAGATCGTGGACAGCGCCCCGGCCGCGCGTCCCGGCCTCGACCTGCCCGAGGCCGTGAGCTTCGCGGCGCTCATCGGCGCACCGCCGCGGGCGAAGTACGGCTGGACGGACGTCGCCCGCCTGTCCGGCCTTGGCGTCCCAGCGGTCAACTACGGTCCCGGCGATCCGAACCTCGCGCACACCCGCGACGAATACGCCTCGGTCACCAAGATCCGCGAGGCCGAGCGGCTGCTCCTGGCCTGGCTTGAGCTGAGCTGACTTGGGCTGAGCTGAGAGAGGCTGACTGAGCCGCTTGGGCTGAGCCGATCTGACGAGCGCCGCGCGATTCGTCGGCTAACAGGACAAGACGGGCGTGCGACAATCGGGGACTCGTTACCGCTTCGACGCATACTGAAAGCAACCTGAACCCCTGTTGCGGCGTCGATCAATGACAAAGGTCCGCCACTGACCGCGGGCGGGGAGTTGCGGTCGTGGCGGTACGGGTTTTGTCTGAATCGGGCGAGGACATGGGACTGACCAGCGGGTTTTTTCTTGATGTGGTGATCGCGGCGGTCATCGCGCTGCCCCTCGTCACGATCCTGTTGTGGAGCAGGCTGCGCGGTCCGCGGGTGCTACGCCAGGCCCAACGACTTGTGATGATCGCACTCTGCCAGGGCACCGCGGTGCTGCTGGCCGCCTTGATGATCAACAACTCCTACCAGCTCTACACCTCCTGGTCCGACCTGTTCGGCAACGACGGCCCGTCCGGCCAGATCCTGGCCGCCAAGCCGGCCTCGCAGACCTCGGCGCAGGCCCGCAGCGTGGACCGGCCGCTGCCGAACGCCGCGCTGTTCCACGCCGACCCGTCAATGCCTGGAGAGGTGCACGTCCAGATCACCGGCGCGCAGTCGAAGGTGAGTGGCGATGTGGTGGTCTGGCTGCCGCCGGAGTACTCGCAACGGCAGTACGCACACACCGAGTTCCCGGTGATCCAACTGCTCTCCGGCTATCCCGGTTCGCCAGCCTCGTGGTTTCGCAGCCTCAAGGTCGCCAGCGCGCTGGAGACCGAGATCCAGCGGCAGGCTGCCCGTCCGGTGATCCTGGTGAGCGCGGCGATCAACGTGGATCCGCCACACAACCCGGACTGCTCGGACATCCCCGGCGGCCCGCAGGTGGCCACCTGGCTCGCGCACGACGTGCATGATCTGATCAACACCTCCTTCCGCACCGTCACCGACCGCTCCGGCTGGGGTCTGATGGGTTATTCGGAGGGCGGCCTGTGCGCCTCGAAACTGCTGTTGCAGTACCCGGGCGAGTTCGCCGCCGCCGTGTCGATGAGCGGTGACGACCACCCGGACGGCGATCTGCTCAAGCCGGGCACCATCGCTTACTACGAGAACAGCCCGTTGTGGCTGCTCCAGCACCGGCCCGCGCCGAATGTCGCGCTGCTGCTGACCGGAACGCTGCAGGACGGATCGACCGCCGCCGAAGCCGACGCGATGAGCCAGGCCGCTAAGGCGCCCACCGTCGTCGAGCGGATGATCTCCGCTCGCGGCGGCCACAACGGCGGGGTGTGGAAGGCCGCCGAGCCGCCCACTCTTGACTGGCTGACCGCGCACCTCGGCCAGCCGAAGAAGTCGGGCGTGCCCGCGGTCCCGAACCTGTCTCCTGTGACCGGAGCCGGCGGCGCGGCCGGAGCTTGGGCGCGCGGCTGAGCGGATCCCGGTCGACCTCCAGACGGCGCCAGTCGTCCAGGGCCACCGATTCACCCATGGTTGGGACGGGGTTCCCGAAGCAGTGGCCCGCCGCCAGGTACCGTGACAAGCGTGACTGAAGAGAATGAGCCGCAAGAGAAGCGGCAGAACGGCGTGCGATTCCGCGGCCCGGTGGTGCTGCGGCGCGGACAGGTTCAAGAATCCACCACCGACCAGCGGCTGCTCGACTCGCGCGGCCCGACGGAATGGCTGCACTCGGACCCGTGGCGGGTGCACCGGATCACCGCCGAGTTCGTCGAGGGCTTCGGCGCGCTCGCCGAGCTCGGCCCGGCGGTCGCGGTCTTCGGCTCGGCCCGCACCAAGCCGGAGTCGACCGAATACCGCCAGGGCGTCGAGGTCGGCCGGTTGCTCGCGGAAGCCGGCTACGCGGTGATCACCGGCGGCGGGCCGGGCGCGATGGAATCGGCGAACCAGGGCGCGGTCAAGGGCGGCGGCACCTCGGTAGGCCTCGGCATCGAGCTGCCCTTCGAGCAGGGCCTGAACGACTATGTCGACCTCGGGGTGAACTTCCGCTACTTCTTCGCGCGCAAGACGATGTTCGTCAAATACGCGCAGGGCTTCGTCGTGCTGCCCGGCGGCTTCGGCACCATGGACGAGCTTTTCGAGGCGCTGACTCTGGTGCAGACCCGCAAGGTGACCTCGTTCCCGATCGTGCTGCTCGGCAAGGACTACTGGTCCGGGCTGGTCGATTGGCTGCGCGGCACCATGGTGGCGCGGGGCAAGGCCTCCGAGGCGGATCTGGCGCTGTTCACGCTGACCGACTCGCCGGCCGAGGCGGTCCAGGCGATCCAAGGCTCCAACGGCCGGCGCGCCGCGGACGAGTCGGCGGCCTTCGCCGAGAAGGTCGCGGCCGAGCGCTCCGGCGAGCAGTGGCCCGAGGGCTAGGGCTGTGGCGCGGCATTAGCACAGCCATCGCCAGGACAGCGCGGCACTAGGACGCGCAGCGCTCGGAAGCTGCGGCCGCGTCGACCAGCGCGCCGCAGAGCGTTGACAGGTCCTCGTCGGCGGTGATGTACGGCGGCATCGTGTAGATCAGGTCGCGGAACGGCCGGATCCACACGCCTCGGCGTACTGCCGCCGACGTCGCGGCCGGCACGGCGACCTCACGCTCAAGCTGCACTACGCCGATCGCGCCGAGCACGCGTACGTCCTTGACGCCCGGGACCTCGCGCGCCGGCGCCAGCCCCGCGCGCAGCCGCGATTCGATCCGAGCCACGTCCGCTTGCCAAGGCACTGCGCCGCGCGCATCCGCGTCGAGCAGCAGGTCGATCGAGGCGAGGGCGACCGACGCGGCGAGCGGGTTTCCCATGAAGGTCGGCCCGTGCGCTAGGACCGGAACCTCGCCGCGGCTGATCCCTTCGGCGACGCGCGTCGTGCACAGCGCGGCGGCCATCGTGAGGTAGCCGCCGGTCAGTGCCTTGCCAACGCACATCACATCCGGAGCGATGCCGGCGTGCTCGGCGGCGAACAGCCTGCCGGTCCGGCCGAAACCAGTAGCGATCTCGTCGAAGATCAGCAGGACGTCGTGCTCGTCACACAACGCGCGCAGTGTCGTGAGATAGCCCGGTGTGTGGAACCGCATGCCCCCGGCGCCCTGCACGATCGGCTCGACGATAACCGCAGCCAGTTCGTCCGCGTGGCGCTGCACCAGGTCGGAAAGGTGCGTGACGTACTCGGGTGACGGCTCTGTCTCATATCCGTCCGGCGGTGCCTCTGCGAAGACCTGCTCGGGTAGCACGCCTCGCCACAAGCTGTGCATGCCGCCTTCGGGATCACATACCGACATGGGGTGGAACGTGTCGCCGTGGTAGCCGCCGCGCCAGGTCAGCAGTCGGCGCTTGCTGGGACGGCCGACTGATTGCCAGTACTGGAGGCACATCTTGATCGCGACCTCGACCGAAACCGAGCCTGAGTCGGCGAGGAACACATGGCGCAGCGGTTCCGGTGTGAGCTCGACCAGGCGTGCCGCAAGTTCGATCGCAGGCCGATGCGTGAGGCCGCCGAACATTACGTGCGCCATCTGCCCTAACTGATCACGCACCGCGGCGTCGAGCGCAGGGTGGCGGTAGCCGTGGATCGCGGCCCACCAGGACGACATGCCGTCGATCAGTTCGGTGCGCGTCCCATCCGGCAGCGAAACATCGAGACGCACTCCCGAAGCGCCGGTGACCAGCAGCGGATCGAGCGTCCCAGGCATCGCTCCATAGGGATGCCACACCAACGCGCGGTCCATTTCGAGCAAGGTCTTGATGTCTGGCTCCGCCACGGCGCCAGTCTTTCATGTGCTTCTCGAGGCCGGTTAGGCCAGGCCTCGGCGCGTGACAGCCGGCGGCCGCGTCCCCGCGATCGAGGCCACCATGTCGAGCACCTGCCGGGTCTCAGGCACCTCGTGGACCCGGAAAATCCGGGCGCCGAGCCAGGCGCACACCGCGGTCGTCGCGAGCGTCCCGGTCAACCGGCCCGCCAAGGGCACGTCCAGCGTCTCCCCGACGAAGTCCTTGTTCGACAGCGAGACCAGCACGGGCCAGCCGGTCGCGCTCAGCTCGTCGAGCCGGCGGGTCACCTCGAGCGAGTGGCGGGTGTTCTTGCCGAAGTCATGCCCGGGGTCGATCAGGATCGACTCGCGCGGCACGCCGAGCGACGCGGCCCGCTCGGCGAGGCCAAGGGTCTGGGCAAGCACGTCGGCCATCAGGTTCGTATAGCCGACGCGGTGTGGCCGCGTCCGCGGTACCGCGCCGCCGGTGTGCATACAGACCAGCCCGACGCCGTGTTTCGCGGCCACTTGCGCGAGATCCGGGTCGTATCCGCCCCAGGCATCGTTGAGCAGATCGGCCCCGGCTCGGCAGGCTGCCTCGCCGACGTCCGCGCGCCACGTGTCCACCGAAATCGCCAGCTGCGGAAAGCGATCACGCACCGCCTCGACGAATGGCACCACGCGGCGAGCCTCCTCCGCGGCGTCGACCTGCTCGCCCGGCCCGGCTTTCACTCCGCCGATGTCCACGATCCTGGCGCCCTGCGCGGCCGCCAGTTCCACGCGTTTCATGGCCGCTTCATCGCCGAAGGTGGCGCCCTTGTCGTAGAACGAGTCCGGCGTACGGTTGACGATAGCCATCACCACCAGCTCATTCGAGCCGAAGGTGTGTCGGCCGAGCCTGAATCCGTCCTCGATCATGGAGGCGTCCCCTTCATGCCTTTCCGGGACCCGTACCCTATGCTCTGCGGCAGGCTAACCCGGCGACGCAGGCCGAGATCACACGGTTTCCGGATCGTACGGCTCCCGGATCACACAGTCTTCTGATCACGTATAGACGGAACGAGGCGAGGACGCGATGTACTGGCTCCAACTCGTAGTGATCGTCGCGCTGCTCGCGGCCGTGGGTTGGCTCGCGATCGGCGGCGGCGGGCACATGTCCGAGCCGGAGCCGGACCGCCCCGATCTGGCGCTGCCCGGCGACGGTCTGCTCGCTCGCGAAGACGTGGACCGGGTGCGGTTCTCGGTCGGCGCGCGCGGCTACCGGATGGACGAGGTCGATGACGTCCTGGACCGGCTCGCCCAGGAGATCGAGTTGCGCGAGCAGCGCATTGCGGAGCTCGAGGGGCGCGCGCCGAAGCAGAGCGCGAGCCCTGATGAGGACTCGGAAGCAGAATCCGAGGCTGAGCTCGCGCAACTGCGCGACGGGACGGAGCCGGGCGAGGACGAGGAGCGCTCCGCGCAGAGCGAGCCCGTCGAGCGCGCCGAGAATGTTGAAAACGCCGAAAGCGCGAAGTAACCGACCGGCCAACGGAATCTGTCGCCGAGTCAGTTCGCTTAACGGACAATCCGCACACTGTCGAACCGCTGTCGAATAAGCCTGCGACCTCAGCCAAAGCCGGACAGGGTCTCAGGGCTCGAATGCCGCGCGCCGCCCGGCGCGCGGCTGCCCTGGGCGTCCGCGGCGAGCGCCGGTCGAAACGTTGCCTATCCGTGATACTTTTATCACTCACAGTCGATACCGCGTAACATCTTGACGCCACGCTGGTTGCGCGGTTTCCTGACTTCACCTCAGGCGGGAGGTGTTGGATGGCAATAGAGATCGCCGTCGCCGTGGGCGAACTGGCGCCAGTCGAGATCAAGGCCTATGACAGGGTCTGGTCCGAGCGTTTTGCGGTGTGCGCCGATCTGGTGCGCGGAGCCTTGGGAGGCTACGCGGTCCGGGTCGATCACATCGGTTCGACCGCGGTGCCCGGCCTTCTCGGCCGCCCGCACCTGGATATCCAGGTCTCGGTGGCGGAACCCGAGGCCGAGGAGGAGTACCGAGCGGCGCTTGAAGGGCTCGGCTTCGTCCTCCAGCTGCGCGAAGCCGATCGCCGCGTGTTCACCGCGCCGACGGGAGCGCTCCCGGCGCATGCCCCGCGCTGCGAGACGAACGTGTACGTGTGCAGGTCCGGAGGAGTACTCGAATACGACCAGCTACTGCTCGTGCAGTACCTGGCGAACGATGCCGAGCGCCGCGAGCAGTACGCCGACCTCAAGCGGCGGCTGGCGCGACAGTGCCGAAACGACCCGGAGGCGTACGCCGAGGGCAAGCGGGCCTTCCTGCGCGAGACCGTGCGCCTGGCCCACCGTGCCTACGTGGACTTCCGCGCGCTGGCCGACCTGGCCTGACCCTGAGCCCGGCGACGCGGCCAACATCACGGTGAGTTCTGCCACCGCGTCGCCCGAACGGCCTCAATTCCGAGCGGGACACTAGGTCTGCTCGCGCTACTTCCCGAGGAAGTTCGGCGCGCGCTTGGCCAGGAACGCGTCCACGGCCTCCCGATGGTCCGCGGTCGCGCCGCACTTGGTCTGCATCGCGTCCTCGAACTCAAGCGTCTCGGCCAGCGAGTGCGACGCGCCGAAGTTCACCGACGCCTTCAGCGCCGCATAGGACACCGTCGGTCCCGCGGCCAGCCGCTCGGCCAGCGCCGCGACGTGCTCGGCGAGCCGGTCGGCCGGCACGATCTCGTTGACGAGGCCGAGCGAGGAGGCCTCCCGCACGCCGATCTTCTGCGGGTTGAACAGCAGCTCGATCGCCTTGGCCGTGCCGACGAGCCGCGGCAGCGTCCACGACGCGCCCGAGTCAGCCGACAATCCAACCTGTGCGAACGCCAGGGTGAACGACGCGGCGTCGGCCGCGATCCGCAGATCGCAGGCGAACGCGAAGGCCGCACCGGCTCCGGCCGCCACGCCGTTGAGCGCGGCGATCGTCGGTTTCGGCATCTCGGCGATGGCGAGCGTGATCGGGTTGTAGTGGTCGCGCACCGTGGACAGCGGCGGGTCGCCGGCGTTCAGCTTTTCGACGTGTTCCCGCAGATCCTGGCCGACGCAGAAGGCGCGGCCCGTGCCGGTGAGCACCACCGCCCGCACGCTTTCGTCGGTGGAGGCCGAGCGCAGCGCCTCGAGCAGCGCCTCCTTGGTCGGCACGTCGAGCGCGTTCATCGCCTCGGGCCGGTTCAACGTAATGGTGGCGACCGCTCCGGTCACTTCATAACGGACGGGTTCCTGGCCGCTTTCCTGGTCTTCGGTCACGCGAATAAGTTACCCGCTGGTAGTAGTGCGGGCCAGCTTGTTCTCAAGTTGTGTTTTCCCAGGGCCGGTGACGTGCGGGATAATGAGCTTCGGTCAGGGTGTCCGCGTGCCCTGCGCCAGGGCGTGTGCGGAGAGGAGCGTCGGACAGCGCAGCGGTCCCGCGACCCCCGCCGAGCGCGCCCCAAGCTCCAGCCGGCCCAGTCCGGATGTACACGGCCCGCCCCGCCCAACCCGGCGGCGGACCACCCGACGAGGAAGGGGAACGAGCATGGCGGCGATGAAGCCGCGGACGGGCGACGGCCCGCTCGAAGTGGTCAAGGAGGGGCGCGGCATCGTGATGCGGGTGCCTCTCGAAGGCGGCGGCCGACTCGTCGTCGAGCTCTCGCCGGACGAGGCGGGCGCGCTCGGAGACGCGCTGAAGAACGTGGTCGGTTAGCGGCCGCGCAGCTCAACTACACAGACAACCCCTTCGGCACTTCGACGGTCCCACCGTCGCCGCGGCCCCGGCCGGGAACTCCCGCGCCGGGGCCGAGCGTTTGCCTGGATGAAGGTTCGGCAACCGAACTCAGCGATTCGGATAACGGACTCAGACGACGTTCAGCAACCTTGAGCCTGACTATGTCAAGGTTCACAGGCCGCTCTCAGCAATTCCGTCGGGGAAGGAAGCTATGGTTACTGCAGCGGTACTCGAACGACGAGGAGGTAGTGCCGTGGCGCTCGGGGGCGGCAGTGACTATGGCGAGGCGGGCTTCGACTCCTTTCCGGCGGGAACGCCGAGCGGGGCGGAATGGACGCCTCCGTCCTGGGACGAGGTCGTGCGTACACATTCGGCCAGGGTGTACCGGCTGGCTTATCGACTTACGGGGGACCGGCACGACGCGGAGGATCTGACCCAGGAAGTTTTCGTCCGGGTGTTCCGCTCGCTCAACAGCTACACGCCCGGCACCTTCGAGGGCTGGCTGCACCGGATCACCACCAACCTGTTCCTCGACTCGGTGCGGCGCAAGGCCAAGATCCGCTTCGAGGGTCTGGCCGAGGACGCGGCCGACCGGCTGGCCGGCAAGGAGCCGACCCCCGCGCAGGCCTACTTCGACAACCACCTCGACGCGGACATCGAGCGCGCTCTGGCCGAGCTGGCCCCGGAGTTCCGGGCCGCGGTCGTGCTCTGCGACATCGAGGGTCTCTCCTATGAGGAGATCGCGGCTACGCTCGGCGTGAAGCTGGGCACCGTCAGGTCCCGGATCCACCGGGGCCGCAGCCAACTGCGTGCCGCTCTCGCGCACCGCGCCCCGACCGAGGCGGTGGAACTGCCGCCACTGGAGACGATCCAGGACGACGCGGAACGCACCGGCGGCGGAAAGGGACAGCTGTGATGGGCCGGTTCAGCGAACACCTCGGCGCTCGCCTCGGCGCGCTCGTCGATGGCGAACTCGCCCACGACGACCGCGACCGCGCGCTGGCGCACCTGGCCGGGTGCGCGCAGTGCCGAACGCTGGTCGAGGCGGAACGCGCGCTGAAGACCCGGCTGGAGGCGACGGCGATGCCGGAGCCCTCGGCCCGGCTGATGGCGGCGCTGTTCCAAATCCCGCAGACCGAGCGCCCGCCCGAGCCGCCGGCCGGCTCGCCGCCGCAGCTCGGCGGCTTCCTCGGTCGCTCCTCGGCCTTCCTGCCCGAGTTCGCGGTCGGCCTGCGGCCGATCGGCGAGCTGCCGGAGGATGGCGAGTCCGCTCTCGGCGAGGGCGGCGCGATGAACCGCACCCGGCTGGCCCCGCGCCGCGGCGGCCTGGTCCCGGTGGCGGAGCCGCCTTTCCTCGGCCGCGCGTTCCCGTCCATGCGGTAGGTCCTGTTTCAAACGACCGTGCGCGGCAGGCGTTGCGGCCGCACCGATCGTATTGATGTAGGACCGAGTGCCGGGTGCACTAGTTCGCATTCGCGAGACCGCACCCGGCCCGTTCAAGCCCGGACCGCCGATCCGCGCACCGCCGCCCCACGAGGCTCTGCGCCCACCGGCGGTCCGCGTTCGTACCCGAACGCCGCGCGTGTCCGCGTACCGCTCGACCCAGTTCCTGCTTGATCGACTGAAAACGTCTCGCGCCCCGCGACCGCTCGGTGCGCCGTTTGGGCAAGTCAGCCGAGCAAATCACCGTGGCCGGCGATCTTTTCCCCGGCGGTTGCGGCGTAGCCTCTGTCTGACCGGCGGTTCGGACGGTTACTGTGGTTTCTGGTCATCGGACCACCTGCACTACCCCCTGCCCGCCGACGCCGGAGCACCGCGATGTTCTTCGATCTGTCCCCGCTGGAAATAGTCGTGCTGCTCGGGCTCGCCGTCGTCCTGTTCGGTCCGGACAAGCTGCCGCAGGCCGCGGCCAGCGCCGCGCGCTTCCTGCGCCAGGTCCGCGCGTTCGGCGAGAACGCTCGGGCCGATCTGCGCAACGAGCTTGGGCCCGAGTTCGACGGCCTCGACCTGCAGGACCTCAATCCGAAGACTTTTGTTCGCAAGAACCTGCTCGGTGAGGGCGAGGAACTGCGCGGCCTGCGCGACGAGTTGAACCGCGACCTGCGCAACCTCGGCTCGATGGACGAGTTGCCGCCGCCGCGCCGCGAACCGACTCCGTTGGCCGCCGGCGAGCGCCCGCCCTACGACGCAGACGCGACCTGATCTTTCCGCACCCTCCGACCTCAGACGGGCTACAGCAGCCGTAGGCTTCACGCCGCTCGGCGCCGCGGCCTCCCGGCCGTGGACCCGCGCCGCCGCCGCGCCTGAAGTCGGAGAACAGACCAACGGAGCGTCCCGTTTGACCAGCCCGGCCCAGCCCACGTCGCGCCAAGCCGAGTCGTCCTCCGCGCCGATCCACGAACACGCCCCGCGCCTGTCCCGCACGCCCGCGCCCGCCGCGCGTGACGGGCACGCCGCCTTTCACGCCGCACAGCTGCCCTGGTACGGGCTGGACGCCGGATGGCGCGGCGAGCGGCGACTGGGCACACTGTGCGCCGATGCCGATGGCACCGTCCAGTACGGCACCCTGCTGCACGGCGACGCCCCCGCGGGCCGGCCCGGCGGCGACCCGCAGCGCCGCGCGGTCACCGTGGTCACCATGGCTCCGCTGCCGCGCCGTCCGGCGCTGCGGCCGGACGGGACCGCCCGCGGCTACGTCGAGGCCAGCACGGTCGCCTCGGTGGCCGCGGTTGCCGGCATCGGCCTGGTCGAGGAGCAGTGGCCGTGGCATATGGAAGTCGCGGTCCGGCAGCAGTGGATGGACCAGCAGCGTGAGTTGGCCGCCCAGGTGGCCGACCGCCTCGGCGACCTGCCCTGGCGGCTGCTGACGCTCACCGTGGACCTGCTGCCGCAGGTCTTCCACTACCGCGAGTCGGAGTACGGCTGGGTGCTGGCCACCGCGACGCAGCACTGTTTCCTGGCCGCGTACGGGCGGGGCGTGTCCGCCTACTCCCTGGCGTTCACGCGCGCAGCCCTCGCCGACTACGAAGCCTGATCGTTCGCTCGCATGAGGCGGGCGAGTGGACAGGTCAGATCCCGCCCGCTCACTCGTCGTAGTACCGCGCCTCGATGACGTTGTTGTCCGGGTCGCGGAAGTAGAAGGCGTGCGGGGCGTTCCCTCGCGCGCCATAAGTGACGACCCGCCTCGACGAGGTGTCCACGCCGTGCGCCTCTAACCGGTCGCTGAGTGCTTCGTACTCTTCTTTGCTCATGGCGATGCAGACGTGATTCACCGGAAAGCCCGCGGTCTGCGTCGTCTTGGTCATCTCGTTGACCGCCGCCGCATCCTGACGCGGCGTCAGGTCGATGATCGAGCGCTCGGTGACGCGCACGCTCGGGAAGGGCGCGTCTCCGGCTCGGAACTCGTCGGCGCGCACCGGGCGCAAGCCGACCACGTTCACGTAGAAGTCCACGGATTTGAGCGGGTCGTCGACCCAGATGACCACATGATCGAGATCCATGACTAGACAGTACCCACCGCACGCGCTTGCCCAATGACTCGCTAGACGATATATCTTGGCTATGAACACATCGACGAGGACGGAGCAGGTGTTCCTGATCCTCACCGCGCTGGTGGATCAGCCGCGGCACGGCTACGGGATCGTGCAGGAAGTCGCCCGTCTGTCCAATGGCCAGACCCAGCTGAAGGTGGGCACGCTCTACGGCGCGCTCGATCGGCTGACGGGGGAGGGGCTGGTCGCCCCTGACCGCGACGAGGTCGAGGCCGGACGGCTACGCCGCTACTACCGCATCACCGAGCAGGGCGCGGCCGCGCTCGCGCAGGACGCGGAACGGATCGCGTCGCACGCGGCGATCGCTACGCGACGGCTGCGCGAGCGCGGAGTGCCACTTCCAGGCAAGCTCGGCCCAGCGGGAGGAGCGGCATGAACGCGAGCGGGGGATCGGGGATGGACGAGGGCGACTACGGCGCGGATGGCGGGGCGGGCATCCTCGAAGCCCGCTATCGGCGCATTATGGCCTTGTTGCCGGCCGCGTACCGCGAGCGGCGCGGCGAAGAGATGATCAGCACACTGCTCGACGGCGCGACGGAGGGGAGGCGCTGGCCGAGAGTCGGCGAGGCGGGGAGCCTGGTCGCGCTCGCGATGCGGCTGCTGGTCGGTGCGCCGGGCGGGACGCGGCGAGCGGTCGCCGCTGGGCAGGTGTTGCAGCGTACTGCGCTTGCCGGTCTGCTGGCCTTGGGCCTCTGGAACGCTACGGCGGGGGTCGCAAATACTGTCGCGGTCTTTTCCAAAGTGGGTCACTACTACTACCGAGACCTCATCAGTTCCACCTGGACGTGGCCGTTCACGATGAACCTGGTCCAGCCGCTCGTGTACTTCGGCGCGTTCGCCGCGCTAGTGCGAGGACGCCGGCGTCTGGGCCGCATTCTCGGCGTCGCGCAGGTGGGCATGGTGGCGGCGGAAGTCCTTCAAGACGCGAACTGGGTGACTTCTGATCGCGTCGCGCTGCTCACGGTGGCCGCAGTGATCGCTCTGGCCGCCGGACTGGGGTTCCATCGCGCGGTCGCGCCGCTGCTAACGCCCGGTCGCTGGCTCGCCGTCGCGGCCGGTCTCACCGGCGTCGTGGTGATCGTCGCCGCGACGGTGACTGCCGTCGCGTACAACGACACATCGGTACCCGATGCGCTCGCGATAACGGCACAGCTGGTGGCCGGTCCCCTGGTGCCTGCGTTGGCCGCGATCTTCGGCGTGCTGCGAGCGCGCCGATCACCGATCTGGCCCGCGGCGTTGTTCATCCTCGGTGTTCCGGGGCTTCTGATCGTGCCCCGCGCCGTCATCATCTACGTGCAGGGCAAGTACGAGAACCTGTTCGTCGGCGACCTGTTCGCCGGATCGCTGTGGCCTGGCTTGCCTGTGTAC
>NZ_DATNGK010000046.1:0-14395 GCF_035605935.1 Actinocrinis sp.
CCATTCTGTCCCGTTGAACGAGACAACCCGCGTAAGTCGGTTGTCTTGTTCAACGGGACAACCCACGTCATCCGGTTGTCCAGCTCAGTGAGACAACCCCGCACGAGCCGGTTGTCCCGTTCAACTGGACAACTCCGCTCACCCGCCCTGTCCCGTTCAACTGGACAACTCCGTTTACCCGCGCTGTCCAGTTGAATGCGACACGGTGGCCCAGCCCGAACCGTCTCCCTCCCCTCCCCTCAGGAATCGCGATGAGTCTGCTTTCCACCGCCCTTTCCATCCCGCTGATCCTCGAGTTCACGGTCGCACCCATCAATCTGATCACCGGCCGCAACGCGCACATCTTCACCGAGTTCACCGGCCTGACCAGTCGCCCGGCGATGCTGGCCGTCGCCGCGCTCAACGCCGCGGGCGCGGGACTGCTGACCGTCGGCCTGGTGAACCGGCAGGCCGCGGTGCTCGGCGCGCTCGTCATCGGCGGCGTGAGCGCCTGGTACCTGATCATGATGATGCGCAACGGGCACTTCGGCATCGGCGTCCCGGCGTTCCTGCTCACCGGCGCCCTCGCTCTCGGCATCCTGCTCGAGCGCAGCCGCGGCCGCCGCCTAATCTGATGCACCGCCTCGAACACCGCGCAACCGCTCCTGCGCACCCGCACCCGCATACCCGATCCACCCGACCACGCGATCACGTGGCCGCTCGATCACTGCTTAGGCTCGGATTTAGCAGCTCGGCGCATCATATAAGTGCGCTGAAAGGCGGCGCGAGCGGCGGACCGCCCGGGACTGGTGTCCCCTCCCCTCCAACCCGTGTACCGGGCGGTTCGTTCGCGGTCCAGCGCTGTCGGACTTGCTGCACGACCGACGAGGAGTGAGCGCGATGGAAGCCACCGACACGGACACCGTCCCCCAGATCCCGAACGCGTTCCTGCGCGGCATCCCGGTCAGCCTGCTGATCGACGGAGCGCGCGAGCGGCGAGTCGATGAGGTCGACGAAAACCTCAAGCTGTTCATGGGAAACCGGCACGAGCATTTCCGCCCGCTGGCCGAGACCGTCACGATCGGCGGCCGCGAACTGCGGGTGTTCGAGTGGACTCACTCGACCTTCGTGGCCGAGTGAGTCCGCCGGGCCGGCCGGGGTGCCGCACGTCAGGCCGCCTCGGGCAGCACCTCCGGCAGCCCGAAGGCGGCGAACAGGCCGGGGCCGAACGTGGTCACCTCCGCGATCACCGGGCCGCGCGGCCGCAGCACGTCGAGCTTGAACGCCCGATACCGCGAGTCGCCGAAGCGGCGCAGATAGCTGGCCGCGGCCGGCAGGCGGTTCGCGGCGGTCGGCAGCAACCGCCAGTCGCCTTCCCGCTGATCGCCGAAGGCGCGTTCCAGCAGAGTGCGCATCGCGTCGATCCCATCGAACAGGTATGGATACGGCGGCATCGTGATGCGAATGTCCTGCGCGGAGATGGCGATCGCGGCCACCGCGTCTCCGCGCTCGTGCGCGTCTATGAACTGCTCAAGCAGCTGCCTGTCCTGGGTGCTCAGTGTGGGCGCGGACCACTCGCCGCGGCTTGTCGCAAGATTCTGCTGCATGGTGGTGCGCGCCCGTTGCAGGGCGCTGTTGGCCGCCGCGACGCTCGTGCCGAGCAGGCCCGCGGTCTGGTCCGCGGGCCAGCCGAGCACGTCGCGCACGATGAACGCGGCACGTTGCCGTGGCGGCAGCAGCTGCATGGCGGCGAGGAAGGCCAGCTCAATGGTCTCCCGGTCGACCGCGACAGCATCAGGCTGCTGATCGATCGGCGCGGCCTCGTCGAGCATCCGGTCCGGGTACGGTTGCAGCCACGGCACCTCGGCGAGCGATTGCATCTTCGCCAGCCGGCGCGCGTTGCGGCGCAGTTGGTCAAGGCACACGTTGGTGGCGATGCGGTACAGCCAGGCGCGAAACAGCATGCTGCCATCAAAGCCGTCCAGTGCCCGCCAGGCGTTCAGCAGCGTCTCCTGCACGGCGTCCTCAGCCTCGTCGAAGGAGGCGAGCATCCGGTAGCAGTGCACGTGCAGCTCGCGCCCGTAGCGCTGGGCGAGCCGCGCGAACGCCGCCTCATCGCCGCCGATCGCCGCGGCGATTTGCGTCGCGACCTCGGCAGCCTGATCCACCACTGACATCTTGACCGCTGACTTCTTAACCACCGACGTCTTGGCCACTGACTTCTCTACCGCTGCCTGCTTAGCCACTGACTGCCTCACCGCTGACCGCTGACCGCTGACCGCTGACCACTGGCCGCTTGACCACGTCTCCGACTCCGGTCAGCTCTCGTACGGGTCCTTCTTGCGCTCCTGCACCAGCCACTCGTTGCCGTCCGGGTCGCTGAACGAGGCGAAGGAGTTGTAGTCGCCGCGCTGCGGGTCAGGCCCGGAGCGCTGCTGTCCGTTCTCGAAGTGGAAGACTTCGCTCACCTCGATGCCCCGCCCGGCCAGTTCGGTCCGCGCCGCATCGATATCAGTGACCATCAGGTGCAGACCCTTGACGGAACCCGCGGCTTCGTGGTTGCGCATGAGGGCGACCGAACAGCGCGAGCCGACCGGCGTCAGCTGCACGACCCGGAAGTCCTCGGTGGGCTGGTAGTCGACCTCCAGCTTGAATCCCAACTGCTCGGCGTAGAACTGCTTGGCCCGGTCGACATCCGCGACGGGCAGCACGATGAGTTCCAGCTTCCATTCCATGACGGCCTCCTTGGCCAGCGTGGTCGGCTCGGTCACCGACGCTACTCACGGATGAAACGGCGCGGTCGCCGAAAACTCATCGGTGCCCCGATGACTTCTTATCTGCGCAGGTGAGCGCACCGTTCCGACGCGATGGCTGGGCTAGCCCGTCCGGGTGTCCCCGGCTGGGAGAGACAGCGCCGGAGGGGGCGCGCCGGTCACGCCGGGCGCCACGGACACACGTCGTCACATTGCCACATCGCCACATCGCCGCGATCGCTACGGCCGCGACTTCAACCCGAGCCGCGTTTCCGCCGTGGTCCAGTCAGACGCGATCGCCTGCTGCGCCGCGACGAGAGTCACCTTCCCCGAGCACACGGCGTCGTGCAGGTCGTTCTCGACCTTGTCCTTGGCATTCGGGATCTTGCCGATCTCCGGCCAGAGGTTCGCCTCGTCGTTTGAGCCGCCGATCTCCAGCGAGACGAGATGGTCGAGTTCCGAACCCGTACCGCTCGAAACGCCGTACGCGGTATAGAGCGAGCGCTTCGCCTTGTCGGTCTGGCTCACCGGCGGGCGCACGGTCGTGGTGTAGCCGCTGCGGCAGATGGTGGTCTGGATGTTCGCCTGGGTCACCGCGGGATCGAACGAGCCGGGGGTGCACTGCGGGTCGGGGCGCGGCCCGGCCAGGAAGTGGCACGTGCCTATCTTTATCGAGTCCGTGACCTGCTTCGGGTCGTGCACCGCGAGCAACCCGCCGGTGCGCGGCTCGACCGATCCGTTCGAGGTCGCGGCGGAGCTGGCCGACGCGCCGCTCGACGCCCCTCCCCCGAAGGTTATGGTCCCTGACTTACAGCCACTCACAGTCAGTAGCAACACGATAACAGCAGCACTCGCAGATACGGCCTTGGTGCGGATGCCCTGTGCTCCGCTCGGAATTCGCCTCATGCCCGTCACTGTGGCAGATCGGCGGCCTTACGTCTCGCAGCGAATGCGGCCTCTTCGACGAGCTGCTGCGCGAACGCGGCGAAGGCCTCACCGAGGAAGTAGAAGTGCCCGCCGGGGAAGAGCCGCTGGCGCACCTGGCCGGTCGTCTCCCGGGACCAGGCGCTGAGCATGTGCTTCGGGGCGCGCGGATCGGCGTCCCCGCCGAATACGGTCACCGGGCTGCTGATCGGTGGACGGTCCGGATGTGGCGCGTACGAGTCCACGGCGCGCAGATCCGCTCGCGCGACGCGCAAGAAGTGCTCGACGAAGGCCGGCGCGTTCTGGATGCGCTCCGGCGTGCCGCCCATCGAAATCAGCTCACTGAGCAGGGAGTCGTCGTCGAGTTCGTACAGCCGACCGCGTAGGTGGCCCTGGAAACTCGGCGCGGCTCGGCCCGAGACGCCGACCCAGGCCGGCGGGCTGCTCGCGCCGTGTTCCAAGGCCCGCGCGACCTCGATCGCGATCACCGCGCCGAGGCTGTGGCCGAAGATGGCGTACGGCACGTCGGTCCACGGCCGCACCTCGCCGGCAATCAGCTCCACCAACTCCGGCAAGCTTTGCCGCAGCGGTTCGGCGTGCCGCTTGCCTCGACCGGGCAGGTCGAGCAGGACCAAGTCCCAGTCACTAGGCAGTTCGCGGGCAAGCGGATAGTAGACCGCGGCCGAGCCGCCGGCGTGGTGGAAGCCGATGACGCGCAGCGCCGGATCGTCCAGCGGGCGAGGTCGGATGTACCCGGTCGTGGCAGTCGCCGCAGTCGCCGCAGTCGCCGCGGCCGTGGCAGGCGTGCTCGTCATGCGCCGTTCGCCTTGTCGGCCGGGACGCGCGCCGCGATGATCCGGCGGGTGAGCCGATCGATCAGCACGCTGATCTGCAAATCCTCGTTGAAGTCGTCGAGCGGGATCTCGACCTGATAGCGCTCCTCGATGCTCATGGTCAGCTGCATCGCGGTGAACGAGTCGCCGCCGACCTCAAGGAATGTCTCGGTGCGGTCGAGCGCCTCTTCGGCGTGCATGATGTTCATCAGTTCGCTGATCAGGTATTCGTGGATCAGTTCCTGGTCGAGCGCGGCCTGCGCTGTCTCTCCCGCGTCGGCGGCCGACTCGGACTCGGACTCGGACTCGGTCGCTGCCGGACTCTCGCCGGATGAGGCGGCGGCGCGTGGCACGGGCACGCTGCTGCGCGGCTGCGGCTCATCGATCCAGCACCGCTTGCGTCGAAAGACGTACGTCGGCAGGTCGCCAAGGATTGCGGCGCCGGTCGGGCGCAGCGCATCCAGGCGCAGGTCTGCGCCATCGACGAAGATCGCCGCGAGCGCGTTCAGCAGATTTGCCGGGCTCGCCGCGGGGTCCTCGGTGATGAGCGGGAAGACCTGCTCGCCCCACGCGATTTCGGCGGCCGCCGCGCCCAACGCGGGCGTGCGCTGTTCGGCCTTGACTCGCAAACCGAGAGCCTGCAGCAGCCGCTTGATTCGCTCGGCCGGCGGCTGGTCCTCTCCTCCGACGACCGCAGCGAGCATCGGGTAGGCGACACTCAGCGCATTGATTCCTGCGGATAGCCGCACGACCCCCGATCCGACTCGCAGCGTCACCGAGGTCTGCGCGTTCTTCGCGGTCACCTTGCTCGCGTGCCCTACCGCGACAGCCAGCTTCTCGGCCAGCTCGCCGCCGCTCGCGCCGACCACCGCGACGCGATGCTCGAAGGGAGCGCGGCCCGCACGCAGCGTGTGTGCGGCCGAAGCCAGCTGTTCGCGCGCAGTGCCCACGAGGTACGACGCGGTCGCAGACACGAGCTCGGTCAGGCTGGTCGCGTTCTTCGCCGAGAGCGTCACGAGTTGCGGAACCGAGCTGGCCCCGGCCAGCTGCTCAGACGAAGCAGCTGACACGGGCGTGTACGCCTCCAGGATGGCGTGTGCGTTGGTGCCGCTCATGCCGAATGCACTGACGCCTGCGATGCGCCGCTCGTACTCGACCGGCCATGGCGTCTGCGTGCGCGGCACGGCGAGCCGGACACGATCCCACGGAATGTACTCATTGAGCGGCCCGGCATCTGGCGCGACGGCTGTCGGGACCACGCCATGTTGCAGCATGAGCACGACCTTGATCAGCGCCGCGATCCCGGCCGCACCCTCCAGGTGCCCGAGCCGCGATTTCAGGGTGCTCAGTAGCGCGGGCACGGACCTGCCCGGCGCGCCGGCCCCGATCACCGCGTCGAGCGCGCCGACTTCGATCGGGTCGCCAAGCGAGGTGCCGGTCCCATGGGTCTCCACCGCACCGACCTCGTGCGCTGCGACGCCGGCGTCGGCGAGCGCGGCCCGGATGACTTCCTGCTGCGCGTTTCCGTTCGGCACGGTCAGGCCGGACGAGGCGCCGTCGTGCATGACCGCGCTGCCGCGCAGAACAGCCAAGATCGGGCGCCCCTCGCGTTCGGCGTCGTCGAGGCGCATCAGGACTGCGACACCGACGCCCTCGCCGCGGCCATATCCGTCTGCTGCGGCGGTGAAGGTCTTGGACCGGCCGTCCGGGGCGAGGGCCTGGTTCTGGCACAGCGAAACCATCAGGTCCGGGGAGAAGATCAGGTTCGCGCCGCCGACCAGCGCGTACCGGCACTCCCCACGCCGCAGCGCCTGCGCACCGAGATGCAGCGCGACGAGCGAGGAGGAGCACGCGGTGTCGACGCTGACCGCGGGCCCTGAGAAGCCCATAACATAGCTGACCCGGCCGGCAGCCATGGAGAGTCCGCCGCCGGTGCCGTAGTACGGGTCCACTTCGCGATCGCCGGTGCGGTTGGTCAGGCGATCGCCGTATTCGGACGTCATGATGCCGACGAAGACCCCTGCGTTGATCCGGTCCCGGCGGCGGACCGGGATGCCAGCCCGCTCCATTGCCTCCCACGCGGTTTCCAGCAGCAGCCGCTGCTGCGGGTCGGTGGACTCGGCCTCGCGCTGTGACATGCCGAAGAACGCGGGGTCGAACTGGGCTACGTCGGAGAGGAATCCGGCACGCTCGACGTAGGAATGGTTCGGCGTGTTCTGCTTCGGGTCGAAGACGGCGCGCAGGCCGGGCCGGTCCTCGGGGATCTCGCTGATGACGTCGCGGTCACCGAGCAGGAAGTCCCAGTAGTCCTCCGCGGAATTGAGGCCGCCAGGCAGCCGCAGCGCGGTGGAGACGATCGCCAGTGGCGCGGTGCGTGCCGCCTCCAGCTCGCGAATACGAGCCTTGAGCTGCTTGGACAGCTTGAGCTGTTCCTCCATCAGGTGAAGCAGTTCCTTGTTGTCCATTTCCGTCCTCACAGTTCCATGGCGAGGTCGCGCCGGATCGCTTCGAGGAGTTCTTCCTCGGTCAGTTCGCGCTCGGCCGGATCCGGTTGCGGGTGCGGTTGCGGGTCCGGCACCGAGGCCGGTGCCCCAACCGAGGTCACAGCCGAGGCCACAGGCGGGGTCGCAGCCGTAGTCACAGCCGAGGTCCCAGCCGAGGCCACAGGCGGGGTCGCAGCCGTAGTCGCAGCGGAAGCCGGGTTCGGCTCCGGCGCGGATCCCGGTTCGAGCTGGGGTTCCTCGCGCACAAGGGTGGTCAGGTGCCGGGCAAGTTCCTGGATGGTCGGGTAGTTGATGGCGACCACGGCGGACAGGTCATCGTCCATGGCGTGGCTGAGCAGGTCGCCGAGGTCGATCATCATGATCGAGTCCATGTCCATCTCCTCGAACCCGCAGTCGTCGTCGACCTTGGCCGGGTCGCCGAGCAAGTCGCCGGCGAAGCCGCGGATGGTGTCGCGGGCGAGGTCGTAGCGCTCATCGGAGTCGAGGGGGCGCAGCCGGTCGCGCAGCCAGCCGCGCGGCTTGCCGGACGCGTCGGTCTCCACCGCCGCGGCCGGAGCCACACCCGCAGTCACGGCAGCGGCACCGTCGCCCGCGTCACCGACCGCCGATTGCGCTTGCCCTGCTGCGCTCGCTGCTTCAGCGCGCGAACGGTCCTTGACCAGATGTGCGAGGATCGCGGCGCGCGGATGGTCGCCGATCTGCTCGGCGTACTGCTTGAAGTCGGCGTCGATCGCCAGCAGCCGGGGCGCGCAGGTCGTCGCGGCCAGTCCAAGCACCGCAGCCGCGGCCGAGTCAGTCAGCGCCTTGATTCCGAGTTTTTCGGCGGCGCGCGCGGTGGCCGCATTGGCCGCCATACCGCCCTTCGCGCTGGCGATCCACGGTCCCCAGTCCACGCTGGTGGCCGGCACCCCGGCGGCACGGAGGGTGTGTGCGAGGCCGTCGAGGAATCCGTTGGCGGCGCCATAGTTCGCCTGTCCGGCTGAGCCGAGCAGTCCGGCTGCGGAAGAGAAGAGCACGAATGCGGTCAGGTCGTCGTGTCCGTTGACCGCCTCCGCAAGCACCTGCGCACCACGCGCCTTCGCGGCGAAGACGGCAGCGAAGTCCTTGGCCGTCAGCTGGTCGAAAGCGTGATCGGCAGTCGCGCCGGCGAGATGGAAGACGCCTGACAACGGTCCGTCCTCGGTCGCGGCAGCGACCGCTCGCGCGACCGCCGCGGCATCTGCCACGTCGCCCATCACGGTTCGCACCGTGGCGCCCGCGCCCTCGAGTTCGGTGATGACACCGCGCGCGGTCTCGTCCGGCTCGGAGCGGCCGAACAACGTGACCTGCCGCGCGCCCTGCTCAACCACCGTCCGCGCGACGCTGAGCCCGAGCGCGCCGAGTCCGCCCGTGATCAGAACGCTGCCGGGCCAGGCTGGAGGCTCGACGGTTGCGCCGGCTGGGATGAGGCGCGGGATACGCACGCCGTCAGCGTCGATAAGCAATCGATTCTCGTTGATGATCCCCTCGGCCGCGCGAACGAGAATCGCGGTCAGGGCCTGCGCCGACCAGCCCTCCCCCAACTCGACGCGCACGATGCGGCGGCGCGGCTGCTCGGCTTCGAGTGCCGCGAGCATGCCCCACAACGCCTCGCGGACCGCAGCCGCCTGGGTACGCCCATCGCCGAGAATCACGTAAGGCACGTCCTGTGGTGCGTCCTTGAGCGTGGCCCACAGGTCGAGCGCCGATTCCTGCGCCGCGACGGCGTCGAGTGCGTCCTCGAGGTCTGCGAATCGCGCGTCGAGGATCACCTCGGGCGCCGGTCCATTGCCCGCGGCCAGGTCGCTGATGACAGTGTGGCCTTCCGCGCGAAGCTTCGCCGCGAGGGCCCTACCCGGCTCGTACGTGTCCCCGAGTACTGCGATCCGTCGGCGCAACGCGGCCGATGGCGCCGACTCCTGCGGGCACGCGACCCAAGCGAGTTCGTACGCGTTCGGCGTGCCCTTGCGCAGACTCTGTCGCAGGACTGTGCGGCCGACCGGCCGGACGCGGAAGCCGTCCGCGATTATGAGGCTTTCACCGGCGGCGGTGAACAGATGCAGGTCGGCGGTCTCCACGTTCTTGCGGCCGTTTGGCAGCGGCTTGGCCTGCACGACGCGCACGTGGCTCCACAGCTCCTCGCCGGGAGTGGGCCGACCCGGGAACGCGATGTTGTCGATGGCGAACGGGATCGCGAGCGAGGCGGCCTTGGTGGCATGGTCGTCGACCATGAACCCTGCGATGCTCTGGAAGTAGGAGTCGATCAGGCCGGGGTAGATCTCGTATTCGGCCAGCGGTTCGGGCATCGGCGGTTGCGTGTAGCGCAGCAGTGCCTCGTCGCCGCGCAGCCAGATGTCGGCGATCCACCGGAAGGACGGGCCGAGGGTGTAGCCAAGTTCGCGGAAGAAGGCGTAGAACGTCTCGCCGGAGATGTGGCGCCCGGCGCTCGCGATGAACGCGTCGCGGTCAGGGGCCTGACGTCGCGCAGCGGAGTCTTCGGCGCTGACCAGCTTGGCGTTCAGGTGCGTCTCCCAGGTGCCCCGATCCGGGTCCACCAGGCTGTGGATGCCGAGCGGGGTGTTCGATCCCTGAGCCTCGTTGAGCAACAGCTGCACGTCGTATCGCTCGCCGTCCTTGATGACGAGCGGAAGCCGGCATACCAGGTCGCTGATCGACACCGGTTTGCCGTTCGCACCGACCGCGGAGAGGATCGTCGCCAGGTGCGACGACGCCGGAACAAGCACGGTCTCTTCGATCCGGTGGTCCCCCAGGTGCTTGGGGAACGCCGCGGTGCGTTCGAAGGCGAAAGCGCGGCCCTTGATCGCCGGGGAACGCAGCTCCACGCCCCAATGCTTCGGCTGCGCCTTTGCCGTACCGACCGATTCGGTGGCGGCGGCAGCAGCGGCCTGCGCCGGCTTGACCTTCGTCCAGTAGCGCGTATCAGCGAACGGATACAGCGGGGCGTCGGCGCGGCGGTTGCCAGTGACTGCGTGTACGGCTGCCCAGTCGAGGTCCTGGCCTTGCCGGTAAAGCGTGGCCGCCGCCGTCAACATGATCGCGCGGTCGGGCGCGCCCCGATTGAGGGAGGGCACGGCGCCGCCGTGCGGGACCAGCTCGGCCGCGGTGACCATGTTGATCAGCGTCTGGTCGGGGCCGAGTTCGAGCACGACCTCAACGCCGAGTGCGGCCAGCTGCTGCGCGCCCTCGTGGAAGCGCACCGGCTGCCGCACGTGCCGGTACCAGTAATCGGCGTCGAAGTCGCTCGGCCCGCCGACCTTGCCAGTCAGGTTCGAGATGACCGGGGTGTGCGGCCGGTTGAAGGTCATCGGCTCAGTGACGGCCCGCAGCTCCGGCAGCATCGCGTCGATGAGCCGGGAGTGTGCGGCTGCTGAAATGGTCAGCACCCGCGCCTTGGCCTCTTCGGCGCGCGCTCGTTCGGCGACCGTCTCAATGTCCTGTGGCAGCCCGGCGACGACGATGGACTGCGGTCCGTTGATCGCGGCGATGTCGCAATCGGTGCCCCGCAGCCAGCCTTCGACCCGCTCCAGCGGCGCGGCGAGGGAAAGCATGGCGCCGCTTCCGGTGCCCTGCATGAGGCGGGCCCGGTTAACGACGAGCGTCAGGCCGGTCTCGAGGTCCATGACTCCGGCGTAGACGGCCGCGGCGATCTCGCCGACACTGTGCCCGGTTACCACGGATCCTGTCACGCCCCAGGACTTCCAGAGCGCGGCGAGAGCGAGTTCGAGCGCGACGGTGGTCGGCTGAGTGAACCGGATCTGATCGATCAGCTCCTCGTCGGCGCCGTAGAACATCAGGTCCAGCAGCGAGATGCCGAGCTGTGGCGCGGCGATGACGTCGCAGGCGTCGAGGGTTTCGCGGAACACCGGCTCGGTTTCGTACAGCTCGCGGCCCATGCCGAAGTACTGGCTGCCCGCACCGGAGAAGAGAAACGCGACCTTCGGCGGCTTCGTGCGCGCCGGCTCAGTCCGGGACCCGGGCTCGGACCCAGGCACAGACCCGGATTCGCCACGGCTCTCGTGAAGTCCGGCGAGCAGTTCAGCGCGGTTTGCGCCGAGCAGCAGCTTGCGCAGCGGGAAGTGCGCGCGGCCGGAAGCGGCGGTGGTCGCCAGGCGTCCGAGTTCGTCCTCTGTCGCGCTCGTCAGTCTCGCGTCCCAGAGGTCGGTGAGTCGACGCAGACCCGCCGGGTCCGGCGCGGAGATCGGCACCAGGTACGGAATTGGCTGCTCGCCGTCGGCTTCGGACTTTCGCGCCGTAGCCGCCACCACCGGCGCCGCCTCGGGTGCCTCGCCGAGAATCACCTGGGCGTTCGTGCCGCTGAAGCCGAAGCTGGAGACCGCCGCGTATCGCGGGCGGTCCCCGGTGCGCCATGGTGTGAGGGCGTCGACGACGCGGATGTTGACTTCGTCCCACGGGAAGAACGGGTTCAATGTCTCGGCGTGCAGGCTCGCAGGGAGCTGATGATGCCGCAGCGCCAGGACGGTCTTGAAGATCCCGGCCATGCCCGAGGCTGATTCGCAGTGTCCGATGTTGCTCTTGATCGAGCCGACGTGCAGCGGTTCGCCCGGCTTGCGGTCCTTGCCGAAGACGGCCCACGCGGCGTTGAGCTCGATCGGGTCGCCGAGGGAGGTGCCGGTGCCGTGTGCCTCCAAGTACGACACCGCGGCGGCGTCGATCCGCGCGTCGGCGAGCGCGGCTGCGATGACTTGCTCCTGCGCGGCTCCGTTAGGCACGGTGAGGCCGGAGGACGCGCCATCCTGGTTGACCGCGCTGCCGTGCAGCACCGCCAGGACCCGGTCGCCGTCTCGCTGTGCGTCGCGCAGCCGCTTGAGAACCAGAACGCCGCAACCTTCCGCGCGGACGAATCCGTTGGCGTCGGCGGAGAAAGTCTTGCAGCGGCCGTCCGGCGAGAGCATGTGCGCGCGGCTGATCGCGACTGAGCACTCCGGCGACGCGATCACGTTGACACCGCCGGCCAGCGCACGGTCGGTCTCGCCAGATCGCAGGGACCTGATGGCCAGATGCAGCGAGACGAGAGATGACGAGCACGCGGTGTCCACAGCCATCGCCGGGCCGGAAAGCCCGAGCAGGTAAGAGATTCGGCCGGCGGCGACGTTCAGCGAGGTGCCGCTGCCGAAGTAGGCGTCGAGCTGATTGAGTCCGCCACGTTCGAGCAGCCGGGAGTAATCGGAATTCGTGATGCCGATGTAGACGCCGGTGCGCGTGCCCTTGAGGCTCTTGGGATCGATCGCGGCGGATTCGAGGGCGTGCCAGGCGGATTCGAGCAGAAGGCGCTGCTGCGGGTCCAGGCTCTCGGCCTCGCGGGCCGGGATCCCGAAGAAGGAGGCGTCGAAGCGGTCGATGTCGCGCAGGAAGCCGCCCTGGTCGGTGCTGATCGTGCCGGCGCGCAGCGGGTCGTTGCCGTGAAGCGCGGCGCTGTCCCATCGATCAGCCGGCACCGGGCCCACCGCGTCGCGGCCTTCGCGCAGCAGATCCCAGAGTTCGTCGATGGTGTCGGCGCCGGGGAAGCGGCCAGCCATGCCGACGATCGCGATCGGCTCGGCGGACGACGCAGGTGACTCAGGTGACGCGGCCGTTTGTCCCGCTGAGGTGGACACAAGCTGCGGTCCGGCGGCCTGCGGGGCAATGCGCTCGGGACTCGACACGGGCGCGGGCGCCGGCTTCGTCACGACGCTTGCCGGTCCCGCCGCGATCTTCCGGGCGACGTGATCGGCCAGCGCGGTGACCCGAGAATTGTTGAAGACCTCTGCGACGCGCAGGTTGACGGCGAAGGCGACGGACAGCTCGCGGGCCAGGTCCACGGCCATGATCGAGTCGAGGCCGAGGTCGAAGAACCCCGTGTCCTGCGGAACTGTGCGGCCCTCGGGGTAGCCGAGCGTCTTGGCGAGCATGCGGCCGATGTGCACACGGGCAGCCTCGCCGCGTGCGTTCTCGGGCAGCGCCAGCAGTTCGTCACGCAGCGGCGTCGATGCGCCGTTTCCGGCAGCCCCAGGCGAGCCGACAGCCGCATGCGCGTCGCAACTCGCGGCATCTCCGCCACGCGACGGTGCGTCAGTACTCTGAATAGCGTCGAACAGGGACCTGCGACGCAGGGTTCCCATCACGGACGTGAACCGCGGCCAGTCGACCGGGCACGCTATGAGCAGGCCGCCAGCGCTGGCCGAACTGGCGGCCAGCGTCGAACAACCGGTCGCCGGGTCCATCTCGATGATGCCGACGCGGCCGAGGTTTTGACGTCCGGTTTCGTCAGCCATCCCGTCGAGAGCCCACGCGCCGTAGGCGATCGACGTCGCGGGCAGACCGGCCGCAGTGCGGTACGCGGCGATCGCGTCGAGGCCGCCGTTCGCCGCCGTGTACGCGCCGCGGCCCTCGTGTCCCCACAGCGCGGACGCCGACGACGTATGAACGAAGAAGTCGAGGTCCCAGGCGCGTTCGCCACTGAGCAGGTGCAGCCACCAGGCTCCGGCGAACTTCCCGCGCAGCCCTTCGGCGAAGTCGGCAGCGGTGGCCTCGGCGAGTGGCTTGTGCGGCAGTCCACCGGCTGTGTGGATGATGCCGCGAACCGGCGGCAGTCCGTGACCGCTGTCATCGCTGTAATCACAGGCTGCTGCGATGGCGGCGGCGAGACTGGCCTGGCTCTCGACGTCTGCGCTGCCGTATACGACCTCTGCGCCGAGTGTGCGCATGTTGCCGAGCGCGGCCGCGGCTGTGGCGTGCAGGTCGGTCTCCGGGGTGCGGCCGAGGAGGAGCAGGTGACGAGCGCCGCGCCGGATGAGGTCGAGCGCCATCTCCCGTCCGATGCCGCCGAGCCCGCCGGTAAGTATGTACGTCGCGTCTGGATGAACAGGCAGCTCGGGCTGCCAATCGGCGGCGACGGGACGGATCCTGGCGCCGAAGGCGCGGCCGCCGCGTACAGCGAGTAAGTCATCGGCTGCGGCATCCGGGTCGGCGCTTGGGCGAGCGAGCGACAAGGCGATCGCCGCGTCGTCGCCGGTCGGCGAGGCCGGAAGGTCGATGACGCCGCCCCAGGCCGGGGGGTACTCAAGGCCAAGGACAGGCAGCAATCCGTGCAGCAGTCCGTGATTGCCAGCGACGATCGAGTCCTGGCCGGTGACTTGCCGGGTCGCGCGGGTGAGTGCGTAAACGCGGCCGGGCAGTCCGGAATCGGCGAACGCCCGCACTGCGCTGGTGACCGACGCGCACAGTTCAGCGCCTGCTGCGGTGGTGCCCGAGACGTCAGGGGCGTCGGACGACTCTGGTAGCGCCATCGCCTTCTGAACCAACACGAGACTGACCGGCTTTGCGACGGCCTCAGTGTCCTGAGCGCCAGTCTGCGACCGCTCCG
>NZ_DATNGK010000047.1:0-34664 GCF_035605935.1 Actinocrinis sp.
CGAGCCGACCACCACGTACGGGCGGCCGTCGCGCAGGATGATCGTCGGGGCCATCGAGGAGCGCGGGCGCTTACCGGCGGCCGGCAGGTTCGGGTCCGGCGCGGGCGGGTGGATCGGGGTGAAGTCGAAGTCTGTCATCTCATTGTTGAGCAGGAAACCGCGGTGCGCAACGACCATCGCCGAGCCGCCGGTCTGCTCGATGGTCAGCGTGTAGGACACGACATTGCCCCAGCGGTCCGCGGTGACCAGATGCGTCGTGGAGACGCCCTCGGTTGAGGTGTCAGGGGTCTGTGTTGTGCCCGGCGTGCAGTTGCCGGGGCCCGGGTTGGTCGGGTCGCCGGGCGCGACCGGGCTGGTCAGCGTCGAGGTCGGGCTGATGAGGCAGGCGCGTGAAGCGGCGAAGGCCGGTGAGAGCAAGCCACTGGTCGGCACGTTCTCGAACGCCGGGTCCGCGACCCACCGGTTGCGGTCGGCGAAGGCGACGCGGCTGGCCTCGAGGTAGGCCTGTAGCGACGCCACCTGGTCAGCCTGCGTGTCCCAGGACAGCCGCCAGCCGGTGCGCTTCAGCTGAGTCAGAATATTGAGAGCCTCGCCGACCGTCGTACCGCCGGAGGACGGCGGCCCCATCGAGTAGACGTCCAGGCCGTCGTAGGACACGTGGGTCGGTGCCGTGAACGGCGCGGTGTATCCGGCGATGTCAGAGGCCGTAATCACGCCGGGCCGGAACAAGCGGTCCGAGGTCGGTGTCATCGGCGGGTGCTGCGCGGTGTTCGCGATCTCCTGGGCCAGTTCGCCGCCGTAGAAGACGCCGATGCCCTTGCGCGCGATCAGGTCGTAGGTCGCGGCCAGGTCCGGATTGCGGAAGACCGAGCCGACCGCGGGCACTTGGCCGCCAGGCAGGTACAGCTGCGCGGTGGGCACGATGTCGCTGAATCGCTGCTGGTTCAACGCGATTCCGGCGTTGAAGTCGCCGGTAACGGTGAACCCGCGCTCGGCCAGCCGCGCCGCCGGTCGCAGTTCCTCGGCCAGCGGCCGGGTACCCCAGGCGTCGAGCGCCTTCTGCCACGTCAGCAAGGTGCCCGGCACGCCGACGGAGAGCCCTGAGTTGACCGCGTCGGCGAATGCCAGCGGTTTCCCGGTGGTCGGGTCGATGAACACGGTCGGGGTGAACGCGGCCGGGCCGGTCTCGCGCCCGTCGATCGTGGTCACCCGATGTGTACGAGCGTTGTAGTACACGAAGAACCCGCCGCCGCCGATGCCGGAGGAGAAGGGTTCGACGACGCCGAGCGCCGCGGCCGTGGCCACTGCGGCGTCTACCGCGTTTCCGCCGCGTTTGAGCACATCGACGCCGATCTGCGTGGCGTATGGGCTCACGCTGGCGACCGCCCCGCCGTACCCCGTGGCGACTGCCTCCTTCGGCGGCAACGGCACCGGCGGCGGCGCGGCGTGCGCCGCCGCGGCCGGACCTGCCGCCATCAGGGTGCTGCAGAAGAGTGCGGAGATCACGAGGTAAGGCGCCTTTTGTCGCATACGACTCTCCCGACTCGACGGACCGCACTCAGGAAATAGGCTTCCCCAGGCCGGCCTCAGATCATGCGGCGCGTTCGATATCTGGCGAGTTCTGCGGCAGGGCCGGGGAGGCGAGGTCAGGCATCTCGTGCGGTACCGACCGTGACGCGGGCCGGCCCGGATGACGAGGGCGGCTGGCCGGGCACGACGAGACCGGATTCGTAGGCGAGGACGACCACCTGGGCCCGGCTCGACAGGTTCAGCTTGGACATCGAGCGGTTCAGGTGGGTCTTCACCGTGCCCTCGCTGACCACCAGCCGCTCGGCGATTTCGCCGTTGGACAGACCGGTGGCGACGAGACGCAGCACGTCGGTCTCGCGAGCGGTGAGCGCGGCCAGCGCGGCGCGATCGGTGCCCTGACGGCCCTCGGTCGACGCACGGGGACGGACCGCGATCGGCGACCAGCGAGGCGCGGCGCCGCTCTCGGCGCCGCGGTCGGTGAGTTGGCCGGCGCCGAGCTGACCGCCTTCGGTAGCGCAATAAGCCTGGATCAGCCGGCGCGTAACGGTCGGCGAGAAGAGCGTGTCGCCGTCCGCCACGGCCTTGAGCGCCGCGAGCAGCCGCTCCGGCGGGGTGTCCTTGAGCACGAAGCCGCTCGCGCCGGCACGCAGCGCCTTGTAGACGTATTCGTCGAGGTCGAAGGTGGTGAGGATGAGGATGTGCGGCGGGTTTTCCCGGCCTGAACCCGCTTTTTCCTTATCTGGGTTCAGGATCCGGCGGGTGGCGGCGATACCGTCCATCTCCGGCATCCGGATGTCCATCAACACGACGTCGGGCTCGGTCAGCTCCGCCATGGTGACAGCCTCCTCGCCGTCGCGGGCCTCGCCGACCACCTGATAGCCGGGCGCGGCCCGCAGAATGGCCGCTATCCCAGCGCGTATCAACACTTGATCGTCGGCGATCAGAACCTTGACCATGGGGTACCGGTGTCTCCCTTTCCTTCCGCGCGGCGCGTGATGCCGCCGCCGGATGTACGCACGCGACGCAATTTCGGCGCTACGGGCCGTCACCCTTGCGGGTGGCGGATGGGTCCCGTGTGTGTCACGCAGTTCCGTCCTCGTTCCACAGGTCCGCGCGATCGCTCGAGGTGCACGGCCCGTAGGAGACAACGGCGCCGGCGGCTCGAAGACACTGGCTCTCGCCAGCGTTTTCGAATTCTTTACTCGAACCGGACCCACTGACCTTCGACCACACCTGCGCGGAACCGCCGTCGCAGGTACGGGCGACGATCTGGCCGCCGGGATCGGCGGAGAGGCACAAGCCGCTGCGCTCGTTGACCAGCTCGAAGCCGGCCGAGAGGATCCCGCTGAGCGACAGGGAGTACTGCCAGCCCTCTGATTTGTCGGCCGCGCAGGCCTGTTGCGCGGGCGCGGAGCCGCCAGACGGCATCGCGAGGCAGGTCCCGGATTGCGCGTTCTGGAGCCGGTGAAATGTGCCGGGCAGCGAGAGAAGCGAACCGGCGCTGGACGAACTCGCAGTGCCGTGCGGGGCCGTGGCCGCCGACGTGGCACCGGTAGCGGCCGCGGGCGCGGTGCTGTGTTTGGGCGTTGACGTAGCGTGCGCGGTCGGGCGCGCTGACTGCGTGGGCGCGCTGTCAGCGGAGGCGGCCGCGAGCGGGCGATGCGCGGAGTCCGCGTTGCGCGAGCTTTTCGAAGAGTACTGCGATGTGACCACCGCCCAGGTTCCGATGCCGAGCAGCGCGATGACCGCGGCGATGAGCATCGGCTTTCTCGCGCGCCGGACACGGCCGCGGTTCTCGTCGTGACCGTCCGCGCCGGCCAGAAGGGCGGCAGCAGAGGCGCGGTGGTGCTCGGCATTCGGGTCCGGATCAGCCCGATCGGGGCGCAGCATGGTCTCGTCGGAGCTGTGTGGCCGACTGGTTGTGGAGGAGTTCGTGGTGGATTCGGGGAAACCGGGAAAGTCGGGGAAGTCTGGCAGCTCGGGAAAGTCAGGGAACTGCGTGGCTGCGTCGGCGGCCGGGCCTTCCACGGGTAGGACCGGCTCCATTACGACGTCGGTTGACCGAGTTGCCGAACCTGACGACAGCGACGTGGCCGCCGAGCCAGGCATCGACAACGGTTTCGGCGAGTCGGGAAGCAGGGCCCGTAGAGTCCTGGCGAATTCGGCCGCGTCGGCGAAGCGCTCCTCCGGCTCCTTCGCCATCGCGCGCACGATGACGTCGGCCAGTTCCGGTAACTCGGGGCACGGTGGCCGGGGCGCCGGCTCACTGACCGCCCGCCACATGATCGAGCGCACGTCGCGCTCCTGGCCGCCGAACGCGGGCCGCCCGGTAACCAACTGGTACAGCGTCGAGCCGAGCGCGTAGATATCAGAGGACGCAGTCAGTACGCCGCGCGTCATCAGCTCGGGGGCGGCGTGCTGCGGTGAGAATACGTCCAGGACTGACGCGGACGAACTCGAGTCCAGCAGGCAGGAAACGCCGAAATCGGCCAGCGCCGGCTCGCCGAACCTGGAAATCAGGATGTTGTTCGGCTTCACATCGCGGTGCAGCACGCCGACCGAGTGCGCTGCCGCCAGCGCCTCGGCGATCTTCGCGCCGACCGCGGCGGTATCGGCCGGCGAGAGCGGTCCGGATCGCCGCAGCCTGTCCCGCATCGAGCCGCCGTGGTACAGGTCCATCGCGAAGTAGGGGCGGCCGGACCCCGTCGTCCCGATGTCCAGGACGGTCACGACGTGCGGGTGTCCGCTGAGCCGACCGGCGAGCCGGACCTCACGCAAGAAGCGGCGGCGGGCGTCCTCGTCCGGGCCGACCGTCAGGACCTTGAGTGCGACGGCGCGCTCGAAAGACTCCTGCACCGCTCGGTAGACGACACTGAAACCGCCGTGCCCTATCCGAGCGAGATCTCGATATCCGGGAACGGATTCGGGCGCCTGCGCGGCCGGATCCAGGTACGGCTCGGAACCCGTCGATGCACGTCGGCCTGTCATGACTCGCGTTCCCGTCCCTCGTCGTACAACCGCGTCCGGGCGGTGGTGTGGCGGCACGCCTTTCGCGTGCCGCCACACCACCGCCCTGTTCGGCTCAGTGCCGTCTTTTCAGTTCTCTTACTTCAGCGGTGCGGCGGCTCACAGCCCGCCGACCGGAAGACCGCCGACCACCGGCAGGCTGCCCAGCTGCGGCAGGCCCCCGAGCGGGAGCCCGGAGCCGGCCTGGGTGATGTTGTTGAGGATCCCCGCGACCTGCTGCTGGAGCTGGCCGAGCGTGCCCTGAACCGAGCCGAGCTGGGACTGCACTTCGGGCCACACCGAGCCGGCGAAGGCGCTGGCCGCCGGGCCGGCCCACACGTTGGGGTCGGTCAGCGCGGTGCCGTGCGACACGATCTGGTTGATGAGGTCGTTGAACGACCCGAGCGCGCCGTTCAGCTGCCCGATGCGAACATGCGCCTCAGCGGTGACCTTGACGGTTCCGTCGCTCATGGTGGTGCTCCGTATCTTCTTCGGTTCCGCGGGCCCGCCGTGTGCCGCCCGCCGCGTCTGGTGGCGCCGGGGCGCTCGTTCGCGCTCACCGGCCGTCGATGCAAAAACCTAGGCCGGGCCGCCTCGTCGGTCGTCTAACGAGTGGTTGATTTCCTGACTGCCGCGCTCGTTGTACTGCGGTCCGCTGTGTCTGCCGCTCGCGACAGGTTCCGGCGCGCTGAGCGGCAGCTGCGTCAGCGCAAGTTGCACGCCGTCGAGCGCGCCGTCGGACACGAGATAGCCCCGGCCGGGCACCGGGGTCATCCGGTGCTGGCGTGGGAGTGCGACGCCGAGCAGGTCCCCGTCGAGTTCGTGGTCTGGCACCAGCAGCACGCCGCACCGGCCGTCGCGCACCTTTTGCGTCCACATCCCGTACTGGCGGCGGATGCCGTCGTTGCGGCCCGCCACGATCGCGTGCCGGCCGGGGCCGCCTTTCGTGATCCAGCGGTCGAGGACGCCGAGCGGGTCGGTGACCGTGTCCGCGTCGTCAACCAGGAGCAGAGTTCTGCCGTCGATCGGCGCGAGGACGCGTTCGAGTTCCGCGTAGTCGCAGCAGATGACCACCGGAAGGGGTAGATCACGCAGCGGGGAGCGCCGAGGCGCGAAGGCCACCACCGTCGGCGGATCGGCGGCGGCGAGCACTGTCGCCGCGATGGATATCAGAGTGCTGCTGCGACCGGATCTGGGCGGGCCCGCGATCAGGGCATGTTCGTGCTCGTACAGCCTCAGCGCGGCGGCCGCGAGGTTGCTGTCGGTGAAGCCGACCGGAATGGTCCACGGTTCCGCGCCGGTGTCCGCGAACGCACCCGACAGGCGCAGCTGATCGGACGTGATGAGGTCGGGCAGCAGCACGACGGGCTGGGCGGTGCGGGGCGCTCCGGGCCAGTGCCGCGCGATCTCGCCGACCGCCGAAGCCAAATCGGCGCCCGGAAAGCAGATCTGCGCCACTTGCCGCGTCGCGACGACCAGAGCGCGGCCGGGCACGTATCCGGGTACTGCGTTGCGCGGCACGTCGAAGCTGCTGTACTCGTTCGAGTCGGCCAACCGGAGCAACAGTTTCTGGCGGCTGAGCGCCACCCATGCGCTCGGGATCGCCCCGGCCCGGTCGCCGGTGGCGATGACGTGCAGGCCGACCGCAGGGCCGTCGGCGAAGATCCGCTCGAGTTCGTCGAGCACGCCGAGTCCGGCGAAGTCCTTCTCGAGTTCGGATCTCAGGGAACCGACATTGTCGATGAGAACCAGCCATCGGGCGGGCGCCGTGCTCGTGACGCCGCGCACCGCGCCACCTGCCTTGCGCAGGTCGAGTTCGCGGCGCAGCAAGCGAATCAGCCGGATCTGCCGAGCCCGTTCAGCAGCGCCGATGTACGCGCCGGTGTGCGGCAGCCGGCTGAGCGCCGCAAGGTCACCCGAGCCCATGTCAAGCACATAGAGGTGCAGGCGGTCCGGCGGGAGCGCTGCGGCCTGGGCGAGCGCGACGGTGGCGAGTGCGGTGGAGGCACCGGATCCGACGGCGCCGTAAATCAGCATATTGCCAGCGGCTGGATCCCAGCCGACCAGGTACTGCGCTTGACGATCCGGGTCGTCGGCGAGCGCGAACGCCGGCAAGCCGCCAGTACCCGTCTGTGCCGCGTCTGTGTGCCCGGTGTCTGGCTGCGCAGTGCCCGTTAGCAATGGGCGAGCCGCAGTACCGACAGCGTGACTGCTGAGGGAGGGCAGCGGAACCAGGGCGGGAAGTGGGTCGGGCCACGGGCTGCGCGGTCGTCCGATTCCGGCCGCCGCGCTCGCTTTCCGCGCCGCTTCCACGAGGCGGGTCAGGTCGGTTGGCACAGTCTCATGCGCGCTTGGCACGCTCGTGACCGCCGTGCCCGCCACGGAATCCGCGTTCGCCGGCCCGAGCCCGGTGCGCTCCCCCGAAGTCAACCTGAACGGTACGAGGCTCACCCCGCCCGAGGCGGCGGCCGCCGGAGTCACGCCGGTCGATAGCGCAGTCTGCACTGGCAGCACCTCGCTCGCGCTGACCCGGTAGAACCCGCGGCCCCACTGCCTGCTGCCGATCGACGCGGCAGCCGGGGAGTCGATGACATCCTGCGAGTCGGCGCCGCTCTCCAAGCGCAGCGCCAGGCGCAGCTTGACGTTGTTCTTGATGGCGTCGCTCACCGAACCGGACGGCCGTTGCGTCGCCATGATCAGATGCATGCCGAGGCTGCGACCGCGCTGGGCCACGCTCACCAGCGCGTCCACGAACTCTGGCAGAGCCTTGACAAGGGTGGCGAATTCGTCGATCACCACGACGAGCCGGGGCATCGGCTCGAGATCGGGGCGCCGGGTGTCACGCAGTCGCTGGTAATCGCGCACATGGCTCATCCCGACGCCGCGCAGCGCGTGCTCCCGGTAGCGCAGTTCGGCTTCAAGGCAGCGCAGCGCGCGCTCGCCGAGCTGTTCGTCGAGGTCTGTCACGAGTCCCACGACGTGCGGCAGCCGCGCGCACTCGTCCAGCGCCCCGCCGCCCTTGTAGTCGACCAGCGCGAAGGTCAGGTGCTCCGGATCGACACCGACCGCCATGCTGGCGATCAGGGTTCGCAGAAGCTCGCTCTTGCCCGAGCCGGTGGTGCCCGCGATCAGCGCGTGCGGGCCGTCGTCGTCGAGATCGACCTCGAACACGTCGCGCTCGGTGACGCCGAGGACCGCCCGCACCCGTAAGGCTTGCGCGGCGCGGTGCCAGCGCGCGGCGACCGCGTCTTCGAGCGGTCCGGACAGCTCCAGCAGCGGAAGCAGGGCGACCCGGTCAGGCAAGCCGGCGCCCTCGATCTTCGTCTCCGGGTCCTCGAACCTGGCCAGGGCGCGGGCCAGCCCGCGGGCACGGTCACGGGTCATGCCGGCCACGAGCAGATCGTCGATCAGCTCGCCGGTGGCAACCCGTCGCAGCCGCCCCGAGCCGTCGGCAGCCACGGACAACACCTCAGTGCACAGCGCCGGCAGGCGGCCGGTCAGTACGATTCCAGCTACCGGCCTGGCCCGGCGGCCGAGCAGATCCCGCAGGGCGCACGGGCGGCCCTCAAGCAGGGCCGCGCCATCGACGATGACGAGTACGACCGGCGCCCCGCCGCCATTGAGTCTGCCGTTGGCGTTGGTATCGCCATCGCGGGCACCGGTTGTCGCGTCGGCCTCGGCGAGAAGGCTGCGCGCCAGCGCCTCGCAGCGCTCCGCGCCCACCGCGACGAACCGGGACGAGCCGGATCTCGGATCCGCGCCGTGCGGCAGCCACTTCGTCCAGTCCCAGTCCGCGGCCCGGTCTTCGTCTACGAACACTGCGACGGCTACGTCAGCCGGGCCGCTGCCCACGACGGCCTGGCAGAGCAGAGAACGGGCGGCGGCGAGGATCGCGCCGCGGTCGCCTTCCAGCCCGAGAACGCCGCCCTCGCCGAGATTGACGATCACCGGGGTCTGCGTCAGCTGCGCCGCGGCGTCGACCGCCGCCTTGAGCGTGGCGTCGAGTTCGTGATCACTGCGGCGGCCGCGGTCCACCGGTGGTTCCCAACGCTGGTCGGCCAGACCGGCGCTGACCTTGAGGAAGTCCGCCGCACCACGCCGCCGCTCCCAGAGCCGCAGCCCTGGCGCCGACGCGCGATAGCAGAGTTCTGACGGGTCCGGGAATCGCGCGTGTAGCCGAGCGATCTCCTCCGTGCGCCGCAGGGCCAACTGCTTTCGCGCGCCCGCCAACCGACCCTCGTACTCACGCTTCGCGCGGCGATGGCCCAGCCGGCCCTTCGCCCGGTCCTCCAGCAGGGTTCCGAGCATGACCAGCGGGCTGAACAACGCGATGAGCGCATAGGCGATGTCCCGCAACACCAGCACCATGACGCCGGCCAGCACGAGTGGAGCGAGGAACGCCGAGATCCGCAACGGCTGCCCGTCGACGCGGCGAGGCAGCTCGGGCAACCGGATCGGCGAGGCCGCGGCCGAATGCGCCAGACGCGGGGCCCGGTTGAACGGCAACGTGCCGCCTGGGCCGGCTTCCCGCGTGGGATCGACGTACTGCACAGGGCCGAGCTCGGCCGCAGGCAGCACGCGGAACGGCACTCGACCGGCCGCGCACAGCAGATCGTCCGGCCCGACCCGGGTCGGGCCGGTCAACCGCGCCCCGTTCAGGTCCGTGCCGTTGCTCGACCCGAGATCCGTGACGGTCACCTGGCCGTCTTGCGCGACTTCGATCTGGCAGTGCAAGCGAGAGACGTCGCGGCAGTCCACGCGGATGTCCGCCTCGCCGCCGCGGCCGAGCCGGACGCGTCCAGGCGGCAACGACACCGAGAGCCCGGCGTCCAAGCCGCCGACGATCCGCAGCACGGCGCCCGCATTGAGCGCCGCCGTCCGCGTCGCCGACGTGTGATCAGGATCCTGGTATGGGTTCGGATGCGAGCGCGGCCGCGGCCCGCCACCGCCGCGGCCGCGGCCGCGGCCGCGGGCCGGCAACGAGGAGGCCGACACCTGCGAACCCATGACGAGCCCTGATTCGGCCAGCGGGGTCGAGGGCGCCACCTCGCGGCCGTCGATGACGAGCCTGCCGCCGGGGGCGCACAGCGCGGCCGCGAGGTCCGCGACCACGGCATCCGGGCGGCCGAGCCGCACTTCCCAGTCCCGCTCGACGCCGGCGTCCCGATGGACGAACCTCATTGCCTGCCACCCACGCTCTGTTCGGCACGTTCGCCGTCGTTCTGGCTGTCCACTGCACGCGGCGCTCAACATCCGCGCCGCTCAAGCGTTTCAGCCGGAGCGGGTCCACCGCGTTCCCCGGAGGTTCACAGTCCTGGTCGGCTCTACAACATCCGCGATAGCGCGAAATACCGCAAAGGTTTACCCATGCCCGCGAGGAAGCGCTGCGCGATGGAGGACAAGGCGCGGCTTTGATCACTAAGTTGGAGCGATGGTTCGCATATACCGCGTGGCGGGAGCCAGAAGGCTGAGCGAAAGGCACGCGCCCAAAGCCGGGCACGACGAACAGCTTCAGCGTGGGCACCGCGACCGGGAGCAGCGCGCGGTACTCATGGAGCGCATCCGCATCGCCCGCGAACTGCACGACGTCACCGCGCACCACCTGTCCGTCATCGCGGTCCAAGCCGGCTTGGCGCGCTACGTGCTCGCGACCGACTCGGAAACCGCCGATCAGGCGCTGCGCACCATTTCCGAGGTCGGCAGCGAAGGGCTCGCCGAATTGCGCCGGTTAATCAGCCTGCTGCGTCCCGAAGAAGATGAGGGGACCAGGGCACGCGCGGACGACCGGCCCGCGCCCGGAATCGCGCAGCTGCCCGTCCTGATCGAACGGGTCGGGCTTTCCGGAACGCCGTCTCGCTACGCGGTCGCCGGCCACCAGCGACCGCTGGCCGCCGGTATCGAGCTGTGCGTCTACCGCGTGGTGCAGGAATCGCTGACCAACGCTTTGAAACACGCCCCGGGATCGTCCGTTGATGTGCGGCTTGAGTACGAGCCTGAGTGCGTGCGCGTGACCGTAAGCGACACTGGGATTCACGGTATCCCGCCCCAGCGATCGCGCACGCCCCGCTCCGCCGCCGCCCAGGCCGCGGACCACACCGGCGCCGGGGTCGGGCTGACCGGGATGCGCGAGCGCGCGGCCCTTTACGGCGGTGAGCTGTCGGCTGGCCGCAAGCCGGACGGCGGATTCGAAGTCGTACTCACTCTGCCGCTCAACGGCGCGGCCGCCGAAGAGACCTATTCGCGTACCGTCGCGCTCAATTCCCGGTGAATCCACCGACGGCCACGGCATTACCTGACGGCGTCTTTACCTGACGGCACAGGATATTCGATGGCTGCCATCAGAGGTCGGCCGCAATGTTGTGCTAACGACATGTGAATCCTTAATCAAACCTGAAAATTTTGCCATCGGTGCTCTTGCCCGGAGCGTCCTAAATCAGGACCATGCGGGAGCGGTGGCGCATTCGGTGCCACCCGTGGACTCTTGCTGCAGGAGTACCAATGATCGGTTGGAAACCCACAATTTTCCTCACCGGCGTCGCAGTGGCCGCACTCACGCTCACCGCGATCCAGAGCCCGGCGGCCCAAGCGGGCCTACATCCCGCGACCGGCGTCGGCTCGTGCACGCTCAAGGGCTGGAACCCCAACACCGACCCCGAGGACGCCAAGGACCTGCCCATCGGGGACCGGCCGCAGTCGTACAAGCCGGACGACTATGACTGCACCGGCGCCAAGTTCGCCGCACCGGGCGTCGAGTTCGCGAAGTTCCCGCAGCCGAAGAACTTCCAGATCGGCAACGTCGACTCGATGCGCCAGGTCAAGGTGTGCTCGGGCGGCAAGTGCACCGAGCAGTTCAAGTCGGTGGAGCAGCCGACCGCCGCGGTCAATCCGCTGGCGCCCTACTTCCCGCCGTTCCAGCACTTCGTGGTCATCTATCGGGAGAACCACACCTTCGACGACTACCTCGGCGACTGCGCCACCACGGTGATCGCGGGCTGCAACGGTCAGACGCAGAGCACGAACCACATCAGCTCCGTGCCGAACCTGCACTCGCTGGCGAAGGCCTACGGGCTCGATGACTCGTACAGCACGGGCACGCAACCGCCGAGCGGCCCCAACCACTGGTGGCTCTTCTCCGCGCAGTCGGCGTCCAGTTCGCAGCAGCAGGCCTATCCCACGGCCACCGGAACGCAGTTCGACCGCTTCCTCAGCAGCGCCAGCGGCCCGACGGGCGAGGGCACCAACGCGTGCACGAGCCAGACGGGCACAGGCAGCGGCAGCACTCCGTACACGTTCATCATGAACGGTGATTTCTACTGGATGCTCAGCAGCGGCAGCGGTTACTGGCGCAACCCCGCCACCGGCAAGCTCGAGGTGCTGCCGGTGGACCGGCCAGGCACGACCATCCCCGAAGAGCTGCATTACAACGAGTACACCTGCAACAACCAGAGCATCCCGGACAGCACCGTCGCCAACGACTACATCAACTTCATCAACACCAACGGGATGCCGGCCTACAACTACGTCGAACTCTTCAACGACCACCCCGGCACCTACCAGGACATCCCGGGCAACGACACGGCGACGAACAACATCGTCGCCGCGATCGAGAACAACGCGACGTACAAGAACAACACCCTGATCGTCATCACCGAGGACGACACCCAGAACGGCAACAACGGCCCGGACCACGTCAGCAACACCTATCGCGTGCCGCTGGTCGTCATCGGACCGTCCACGTACGTAAAGCAGCACTACCTGAGCCACGTCGCGTACACGACGAACAACGTCATCGCGGCGATGGAGCGCACGATGGAGAACGTGCACTCAGGCATCATCGACCCGAACGACAACCTCGGCCTCAATACGTTCCCGATGACGAGCAACGATCAGGCGGCCCTCGGCGACCCGCTCGAGGACTTCTGGGTCCAGGGCGCCACGCCGCTGTCCGCTACCGCGAAGGGCACACCGTCGACAGGTAACGCACCGCTGTCGGTGGCCTTCACCGGTTCCGCGACCGGTGGCACCGCGCCGTACTCATACAGCTGGAACTTCGGCGACGGCTCGGCCACCAGTACGGCTCAGAACCCGAGTCACACCTACACCGCCGCGGGTACGTACACCGCGACACTCACCGTCACCGACAGCTCCTCCCCCGCCAAGACCGCGACGTCTCAGGTCACGACGACAGTCAGCGCGGTCGGCAATCCGCTGGCGGCCAGTGCTTCCGCGGTACCAACCTCCGGTCAGACGCCACTGAGCGTGTCCTTTACCGGCACGGCGACCGGCGGGACTCCGGCGTACTCGTACAGCTGGAACTTCGGCGACGGGTCCGCGACCAGCACCGCGCAGAACCCGAGCCACACCTACACCGCCGCGGGTACGTACACCGCGACACTCACCGTCACCGACAGCTCCTCCCCCGCCAAGACCGCGACCTCGACCGTCACGATCACGGCCTCGCCGATCGCCGCGACCGTGCCAGGCGCGCCGACCGGCCTCACCGCTACCGGCGGCACCGGCCAGGTCTCGCTGAGCTGGCAGGCTCCGGCAAGCAACGGCGGCGAGAACATCACCTCGTACAAGGTGTACCGGGGTACCTCCAGCGGCACCGAAACGCTGCTGACCAGTGGCGGCTGTAGCGGTCTCAGTACCGGGCTCTCCTGCACGGACACCGGGCTGACGGCAGGCCAGACGTACTACTACAAGGTCAGCGCCGTGAACGGCATCGGCGAGGGTTCGCAGAGCAACGAGGCCTCGGCCACCGTTTCAGGCAGCGGCGGATGCCCGTCGAGCCAGCTGCTCGGCAACCCGGGCTTCGAGACCGGCACGGCGAGCCCGTGGACCGCCAGTTCCGGTGTCGTCAGCAAGAGCGCCACCGAACCGCCGCACAGCGGCACGTGGGACGCGTGGATGGACGGCTACGGCAGCGCGCATACCGACACGGTCTCGCAGGCGGTGACGCTGCCGACCGGTTGTTCGAACTACAGCTTCAGCTTCTGGCTGCACGTGGACACGGCGGAAACCAGCACGAGCTCCGCCTACGACACGCTGAAGGTCCAGGTGCTGAACAGCTCCGGCACGGTGCTGTCCACCCTCGCCGCCTACTCCAACCTCAACCACAACACCGGCTACGCGCAGCACAGTTTCAGCCTCGCGTCCTATGCGGGACAGAAGGTCACGCTGAAGTTCACCGGCGCCGAGGACTACGAGTATCAGACCTCGTTCGTGCTCGATGACACGGCTGTCAACGTGAGCTGATCACAGCGACGAGTAGCGCGCCGGCGAGCCGACAGCCCGCTGGCGCGCTACACCTGTGTTCGGGGCTGTTCGGATCCCGGCGTAACGCCTCCGACGGTTCGCGCACCTTTTCGACGTGCTTCTCAACCGATGGTCGGCAATCGACGGCGGGCGAGGCTTCGGCTCCGCTTGTGCGTTTGTGCCCGCCGGTTCTCTGGCGACCGATTCGCTGACGGCCGCCGCTGTGACGGCCGACGCCGCGGCGATTCCAGGCGATCTGCGCCCAGGCGGCCGCAAACGGCTGAGTGTTCGGTATGGTGTGTGGCCGGATTCGGGCGGCGCTGAGCGCCGCGAGTACTGCAAGTGTTCGGACGGTGACGTGCACGATGCGGCTGGCGTGGGAACCGCCGACTTGGACACCGCGCTGGACGCGGCGCGCCGCGGCGACGAGCGCGGCTTCACCGACCTGTGGGTTTCGCTCAATCCGCTGATCCTGCGCTATCTGTGGGTGCTGGTCGGCCAGTGCGCCGAGGACGTGGCCTCGGAGACGTGGCTGCACGCGGCCCGCGATGTGCGCGAGTTCAGAGGCGATGCGGCCGGGTTCCGGGTCTGGCTGTTCCGGGTCGCGCGCCACCGGGCGCTGGACGAGATGCGGCGCGCCGGGCGCCGGCCCGAGGACCCAAGCGGCTTGCCAGGCATCGGAACGGATTCGACTCGGGAACACGCCGCGCCGGACGACACCGCCGACGCGGCGCTTGAGCGGCTGTCCACTGAGCAGGCGCTGCAGATGATCGCGCAACTGCCGAAGAACCAGCGCGAGGCGGTCATGCTCCGCGTGATCATCGGCCTCGACGCGAAGCAGACCGCGCAAGTTCTGGGCAAGCGCGCTGGTGCGGTGCGGATCGCGGCGATGCGCGGGCTGCGTGGTTTGTCCGGCCTGCTCAGCGACGCCGCGGCCTTGACCGAGGCACCGCCGATCCGGGAAGCGTTGGTTGAACCGGCGGGACATGCACGGTCCACTGACTCCGGGGCAGCCACGCGGGCCACCGGTTTCGTTGACGAGGTGACGCCATGACCGGCGGCAGCGGATATCCCGGCCGCCCGGCGCATGCGGCGCAGTCGAGGCGGCGCCCGGCACGACGGATCGGCTGGGGCTCGGCGAGTCGCCTGGTCGACGGCGAGAACGGCGGGCACAGCGCGGGAAATCTGGACACCCTGCTCGCGATCGCGGCGGCGCCTCCTTCAGAGGCGACCCTGGATCCGGCGCGACTTGAGCCGATCCTCATGGCTTTCCGCGGAGCCGGAGCCGGTACCCGCGCCGGAGCCGGGGCGGGCTGGTCGGCGCCGCCGCGAAGCAGAACCCGGCCGCGGTCGCCGCGAGCCGCGATGGTGAAGTGTGCGGCGGTTTTCCTGGTGATCGGCGGGAGCGGCATGGCCGCCGCGAGCGCCGGGGTCTTGCCGACTTCGGTGCAGCAGATCGCGCACGACTACTTCGGCGGCGTCGGCATCCCCGCGCCGACGGTGTCAGGTACTGCTGGTGCGAATCCGTCGGTGACGGCTAGCGCGGCCGGCTCCCTGTCTCCGGCTCCGGGCCCCGGCGAGGCGACCGCGGGCGACACCGCGCAGCTGATGCCGCTGTGCCGCAAGGTCGCCGTGAACGCGCAGAACTGGCGCACCGGCCTCGGCGCGGCGGATCAGGCGGCTCTGGTGGCTGCGGCAGGTGATCCTGGTCACGTCAGGCAGTACTGCGCGACGCTGCTCACGCTCCCGAGCGGCGGCGCAGCCGGCGAAAGCCAAAGCGCCGCGCCGTCACCCACGCTGTCCGGCGAACCTTCGCCGAGCGCCAGCCCTGAGCCCACCGCGACGCATGGCAATGGCCATGCGAGCCACTCGCCTTCGCCGAACCCGCACGGCAGCGGGCACTGAGCCCACTTCCAGGCGGGTGCTCGATCCAAGCGCCTCACGGAACAACGCCGGGAGTAACACTTCTCGGGTCCTCGGCGCCTATCCGCGTCGAGACGTCCGCGCGTGCTCTTCCCCCCGGCCACGCGCGACGAGCGTCTCCCCGCGGGCCTGCGGCGTCGCGACCCCCCATCCTGGGCGCCGCAGGCCCCGCTCATGCCGGGATAGCGACGAGGATCGGTGCCAAGTGGGCGCGACACGGCTCAGACACACGGCTAGCGCGGCCGCGCGCCCCGCGAGCATGGCAGACCCCGACATGCCGGTCTCCCGGACGCCAGCCACGCAGACCCCGGTCTTCGTCGACGGCACCGGACGTCGCCGCCGCCGCATCCGTCGCGTCGCATACGGCTTGCTGATCGGAGCCTGCGCGTACGGCGCGCTGGTGATTGCAAGCCTTCTCGGCGGCCCAGTGCCTCCGAACGCCCTCCTGCCGTTGCCGGGCGGTCAGCGCAGTCCGATCTCCGCGGGCAAGGCGACCTCGAGCGCGCACCCGGCCACCACCGCCAAACGAGCGGGCACCGGAAACGCCACCACGGCCCCCGGTTCGGGCCCGACAACCGCGGCGGCCCGGTCTGCCTCGTCCCAGGCCGCCGCGCCCTCGGCTTCCCCTTCTCCCTCCGCGACGGCGAGCCGGCACCAACCGCCGGGTCTGGCCGGCAAATCCGCATCGCCGGGCGCGACCGGACACGGCCACTGATGGCGGGCAGACGCCGCGTGGCGCGTGCCGTGCCGCCGCGGGCCCACTGGTTCTTGTTCGCGGTGTCCCTGCTCCTGATGTCCGGGATGCTGCTCACCTACGGCCTGGTGCACCATGAGGTAGGCGCGGAGGGAGCCGGCGGACCGCACCCGACCGGCGGCGCCGAACGAGTCCCGTCCGCGATCGCGAACGGCGGCCCCGTGATCGACACCCGCGGCGGGGCTCAGCGCTCGTATTCGATCCCGGCCGGACGGGTCGCCCTCTCCTTCGATGACGGACCGGATCCGGAGTGGACTGCGAAGATCCTCGCCGTCCTGAAGCGTTACCAGGTGCCGGCCACCTTTTTCGTCGTCGGCGGGCGCGTGGCGCAGAACCCGGGCCTGGTGCGAGCCGAGGTGGCCGCGGGCGACGAGGTCGGCGTCCACACGTTCACTCACACGGATCTGGCCTCCGCGAGCGAGTGGCGCCGGACCTTCGAGTTCTCGCGCACCCAGTCGGTGATCGCGGGCGCCGCCGGGGTCTCCACGCCGCTGCTGCGTCCGCCCTACTCCTCCGAGCCCGACGCGCTGGACGACGCCGACTGGGCCTCGATCCAAGACGCGGGCGCGCATGGCTACCTGGTGGTGCTCGCCAACCGGGACAGCGAGGACTGGCAGCGCCCAGGCGTCGCGCGGATCGTCGCCAACGTGCTGCCCGCAAGCGGAACCCCCGGGCTGCTGGTCATGATGCACGACTCCGGCGGCGACCGCTCGCAAACGGTCGCCGCGCTCAATGTGCTGATTCCCATGCTGCAAGGGCGCGGTTACATCTTCACCACCGTCACCGGGGCGATCGGTGCCCCCACCGCCGTCACGCCGGCCGCCGCGGCGCAGCAATGGCGCGGGCGGCTGCTGGTATGGGCGGTGCAGGGCTCGGATTTGATGGTCACCGCGTTGGGCTGGACCATCCTGGCCGCGGGCGCACTCAGCCTCCTGAGACTGCTTCTGCTGCTTGCCACGGCGCACCGGCATGCGCGACGCCGGCGCAAGCCCTGGGGGCCGCCGGTACGCGAACCGGTGTCCGTGATCGTCCCCGCCTACAACGAGGAGACCGGGATCGAGGCGACGCTGCTCTCCTTGTTCAACTGCAAGTATCCGATGGAGATCATCGTCGTCGACGACGGCTCGACCGACGGCACCGCGGCGGTGGTCGACCGCTTCCGGCACATGGGCGTGCGGCTCATCCGGCAGGCCAACGCGGGCAAACCGGCCGCGCTCAACACCGGGATCGCGCACGCCCGCGGCCACATCCTGGTGCTGCTCGACGGCGACACGGTCTTCCAGCCGGACGCGGTCCACCATCTCGTGCAGCCGTTCAGCGATCCGGATATCGGCGCGGTCAGCGGCAATGCGAAGGTCGGCAACCGGGCCGGGCTGCTCGGCCGCTGGCAGCACATCGAATACGTGGTCGGATTCAACCTCGACCGCCGGTTCTACGATCTGGCCGGATGCATGCCGACGGTGCCCGGTGCGATCGGCGCCTTCCGTCGCGAGGCGCTGCTCGACGTCGGCGGAGTGAGCGACCAGACGCTGGCCGAGGACACCGACCTGACCATGGCGCTGCTCCGGGCCGGATGGCGCGTGGTGTACGAGGAGAAGGCGGTCGCCTGGACCGAGGCCCCGGCCGGCCTCGGCCAGCTGTGGCGGCAGCGTTACCGCTGGTCCTACGGCACCATGCAGGCGATGTGGAAGCACCGGCGCAGCGTGTTCCAGTTCGGCGGCTCCGGACGGCTCGGCCGGCGCGCGATCCCCTACCTGCTGCTGTTCCAGATCCTGCTGCCGCTGCTCGCACCGCTGGTCGACGTCTTCGCCTGCTACGGACTGATCTTCGGGGACGCGGCGCGGATGACGGCCGTGTGGCTCGGTTTCCTGGCAGTGCAGCTCGCCGCCTGCTGGTACGCGTTCGCGCTCGATCGCGAGCGGCGCGGCGTGTTGTGGACGCTGCCGTTACAGCAATTCGTCTATCGCCAGCTGATGTATCTGGTGCTGATTCAGTCGGCGGTCACGGCCGTGACCGGCACGCGCCTGCGCTGGCAGCGCATGGAGCGGCGCGGGCTGGTCACCGCGCTCGACGGCGACCGCGGGCGGGCGTGAATTGTCAGTAACTGGTTGACAGACGTCATCGAGGGGTGCGCGAACGCCGGCTGCGCAGCCGCATCCCCGCCGTGACGACCCACCCGCCACGGCGGCGATCCGGCCCCTGACGCGGCGGATCGGCGTTCGCGGTCCGTGCGCGAATCGCTTTCGATCTCGCCGTGCGCCCACGCCGGTAAGCAGTCGGCGCGGGCACGGGCTCGTGTGGTGCGCCGTCCTCATCAACCACAGACGACCGCGCAGCCGGTCATAACAAAAAGGCGAATCACAGCGCGCCGCTGTTACGCCCGGCACCTAGGGCGTGCCGAGACGCGTCCCGTTAAGCCGCACCCCGGCCGCGCGCTTCAGCTTTCGGCCAGGACACGATCAGGGGCCGTATCCGATCCGTTACCAGGCGGCCGCTTGACGAAGCACTGTGGTCTAGTCCACTTTGGGTTTCGGTGCCGCATCCGTGGCCGAAGACCGACGCGCCTCCCGCACGGCGCCCGCCGGTCAGGATCCGCTTCGCGGCACCGCTGTACAACTGGCGAAAAGGCGTTCGGCGCACGCCCATCCCGGCCCTGGCGTATGCAGGGAGAGGGAGCGGGTCAGGCCGACGCGAAAACGGTCCCGAGTACGCCGATGCGGCGTACCGCGTGCCACCGTGCTTCGCCCTACTGACGCGTCCACTTCTCTCACCGCCTCGATCGGGACGGACGACGCCCTGCCGGGCCCACACCCGGTCGTGCGGCACGGCCCTGACACGCAAGCGCCCACCGCGTGTCGCGACCGCGCCTGACGACGAAAACAGAGGGAAGATGAAATGAAAGCTCTGCCTCTGCGCGGCAAGCCGCGCTGGATCGCCGCCGGATCCGCGGCGCTCCTGGCCACCTGTGGCCTGGTGCTGACCACGGTCATCGCCGCGTCGCCGGCGAACGCCGCCGTGGTGCAGGTCGCGCCGTACGTCGACATGTCCAACAACCAGGAACCGATGCTCAACGCCGCGGCGAGCCAGGCCGGCCTGCACAACTACACCGCCGCGTTCGTGATCGGCTCGGGCTGCACCCCGATCTGGGGCGACACCCTGCCGGTCACCAACGACCCGGCCATGGACCAGCAGATCGCCACCGCGCGCTCGGCCGGCGCCACGCCGATCGTTTCCTTCGGCGGCGCGGGCGGCAGCGAGCTGGCGCTGACCTGCACCACCGCCTCCAGTCTCCAGGCCGCCTACCAGTCCGTGATCAGCCACCTCGGGGTCAACCACATCGACTTCGACATCGAAGGCGCGACCCTGGACTTCACCTCGAACAACAACGTGCGCTTCCAGGCCATCAAGGGCCTGGAATCCGCCAACCCAGGCCTGGTGGTCTCGGCGACCCTGCCGGTGCTGCCCAGCGGTCTGGCCGCGGACGGCGTCGCGTTCCTCAACCTGGCCAAGCAGGACGGCGCCCGCATCGACGTGATCAACGTCATGGCGATGGACTACGGCTCGTCCTTCACCGGGGACATGGGTCAGGAGGCGATCCAGGCGGCGCAGAACACGCTGAACCAGGCGCGCGCGGACTGGCCGGGCGACACCTACGCCAACATCGGCGTCACCCCGATGATCGGCCAGAACGACAACTCCGCCGAGGTGTTCTCGGAGGCGAACGCTTCCGCGCTGGTGAGCTGGGCCAGCAGCAACGGCCTTGGCCGGCTGGCGTTCTGGTCGGTGGACCGCGACCAGCCCTGCTCTGGCTCGGCCAACGGTCTGCCTTCGTGCTCTGAGATCAGCCAGGGCAAGCTCGACTTCACCAAGATCTTCCTCGGTGGAGGCGGCAACGGCGGGGGCGGCCCGTCGCCGAGTACGAGCCCGTCGCACTCCCCGTCACCGTCCCCGTCGCCCACCGGCGGCAGTGGCGGCGGCAGCTGCTACCCGGCCTGGAACGCGAACACGTCGTACGTGCCCGGCAACAACGTCTCCTACAACCACATCGACTACACGGCGACCTACTGGTCGACCGGCGTGACTCCGGGTTCTGCGATCGCGTGGAACATCTGGAAGTCAGACGGCTCCTGCTGACAATCGCCTGACACTCCCGGGTGGGCCGCCGGTCATCGCGGCGGCCCACCCATCGGCCCGCTTCACCGATCGCCGGTGACCAGACCGTCCCACGACCAATGCGGAATGCTGAGACCGGCCGGCACCTCGTCCGGGCTCCGGTAACGCTCCATCGTCGTCGTGGTCGCCCAGGCGAAGTAGTCGTGCAGCACTTGTCGCAGCCGCGCGTCACTGATCCCAGCATCATCGAGCGCTTGATCGAAACAGGCGATCGCGCAAAGATCCATCTCCGTGCGATCGCTAGGGCCGCTGTGTATCCGCACGACCATCGTCTCGTCCCCGTACTCGGTGGAGTACGCCGCGGGGCCGCCGAGCGCTTCGGCCCAGTACGCGGCCAGCCGCGCCGTGTGCTCCGGACGAAAGCCGTGACTGAATGCGTGGCTGACGACCTCGTCCGCCAGGACCCGCGCATGCCAGGCGTCGGCGAGTCGGCCCATACCCTCGGCGCCACCCGCGGCTTCGTACACCGTCTTCATTCAGCCAGCATTGCACCGCGCCTCGACCTGCGCTCCCGGGCGAGACGGCTCTGCTTCGCGATCGGGAAGTAAATGCCGTCTCGCTCAGCCGGACAACCGCGGGCAGCGCTCGCCGCGATCGGTCAGAGCACCCGCTGGCCCTTCCCCAGCGCGACGATCCCGTTCGCCGAGACGTGATAAAGCTCCCTGTCACGCTCGGGGTTGACGCCGACCGTCGCACCCGGCGGCACGACGATGTTCTTGTCCAGCACCGCCCGGCGCACCACCGCGCCGCGGCCGATGCGGACGTTGTCGTGCAGGATCGAGCCCTGAACCACCGCCCCCTCCTCGATGATCACGCCAGGTGAGAGCACGGACTGGGTGACCTGCCCGCTGATGATGCAGCCCGGCGCGACCATCGACTCGCCGGCGATGCCGCCGGCCACGAACTTCGCGGGGGGCAGTTGCAGCTGGTGCGTGTAGATCGGCCACTCGCGGTTGTAGAGGTTGAAGACCGGGTGGATCGAGATCAGGTCCGTGTGCGCGTCGTAGTACGCGTCGAGGGTTCCGACATCCCGCCAGTAGCCGTGGTCGCGCTCGGTCTCGCCGGGGACGTGGTTCTGGTCGAAGTCGTAGACCTGGACCTGGCCGGCCTCGGTGAGCATCGGCAGGATGCTGCCGCCCATGTCGTGCACCGAGCGGTCGTCGTCGGCGTCCCGGTCGAGCGCGTCGAGCAACACCTTTGTCGTGAACACATAGTTGCCCATCGAGGCGTACACCCGGTCCGGATCGTCCGGCAGCCCCGGCGGATCGGCCGGCTTCTCCAGGAAACCCTCGACCCGCAGGCCGTCCGAGGCCGGAGTGATGATGCCGAACGAGGGCGCCTCCGCCCGCGGGATGCGGATGCCCGCGACCGTCGCGCCGGCGCCGCCTTCGATGTGCTGTTGCAGCATCTGGCGCGCGTCCATCCGGTACACGTGGTCCGCGCCGAATACCACGATGTAGTCGGGATGCTCGTCGTGCACGAGGTTGAGCGACTGGTAGATCGCGTCGGCGCTGCCGAGGAACCAGCGCGGGCCGAGCCGCTGCTGCGCGGGCACCGGCGTGACGTAGTTGCCCAGCAGGTTCGACATCCGCCAGGTGGTGGTGATGTGCCGGTTGAGCGAGTGCGACTTGTACTGCGTCAGCACACAGATGCGCATGACGTCCGCGTTGACGAGGTTGGACAGCACGAAGTCCACCAGCCGGTAGGTGCCGCCGAAGGGCACGGCCGGTTTGGCCCGGTCGGCGGTGAGCGGCAGCAGCCGTTTGCCCTCGCCGCCCGCGAGCACGATTCCCAGCACCGAAGGTCCGCCGCGCATCAGCCGCCCCTTTACTCCATTGCCCTGACCTGGGAGAAGGCCGTCACTTCCCCAGGACTTCCTGGTACACCGCCACGGTCCGGCGGGCGATGGCATCCCAGCCGAACTCCCGCACCGCGCGTTCGCGGCCCGCCTCGCCCATGCGCTCGGCGGCGGCCGGATCCGCGATGACGCCGTCCAGCGCCTCGGCGAGCGCCGCCTCGAACGCGGCCGGGTCCTTCTCGTGGTACGGGACCAAGTACCCGGTGACGCCGTCCTGCACCACCTCGGGGATGCCGCCGACCGCCGAAGCCACCACCGGAGCGCCGCAAGCCATGGCTTCCAGGTTGACGATCCCGAGTGGCTCATAAACCGATGGGCAGACGAACACCGCGGCGTGGCTGAGCAACTGGATGACCTCGGGACGCGGCAGCATCTGCGGGATCCAGATCACGCCGTCGCGGGACCGGCGCAGTTCGTCGACCAACTCGCGAAACTCCCGGTCGATCGCGGGCGTGTCCGGAGCCCCGGCGCACAGCACGAGCTGCGCGGACGCAGTGAGCGAGCGTGCGGCGCGCAGCAGATGCGGCACGCCCTTCTGGCGCGTGATGCGCCCGACGAAAAGGACGTAGGGCCGATCCGGATCGACGCCGTGCCGGGTCAACGCCTCAGTGCCGGAGTCGGGCCGGTAAAGCGCGGTGTCGATGCCGTTGTGCACGACCTGGACCTTGGCCGGGTCCAGCGCGGGATAGCAGCTGAGGATGTCCTCTCGCATCCCGCGCGAGACGGCGATCACCGCGTCCGCGGCCTCGATCGCGGTGCGCTCGGCCCAGCTGGAGAGCGTGTAGCCGCCACCGAGTTGCTCGGCTTTCCACGGGCGCAGCGGTTCGAGCGAGTGCGCGGTCATCACGTGCGGGATGCCGTAGAGGAGCTTGGCGATATGCCCGGCCATGTTGGCGTACCAGGTGTGCGAGTGGACCAGGTCGCGGTCCGCCACGGCCGCGGCCATAGCCAAGTCGACCGACAGGCTGCGCAGCGCCTCGTTGGCGTCGGCCAGCGTCTCGGCCGGGGCGTGCCGCTGGACGCCCGCCTGCGGCTCGGTCGCCTTCTGACTGGCCCAGCAGTGCACGGACACGTCGGTGAGCGCCTGAAGCTCCCTGGCCAGGAACTCGACGTGAACGCCCGCGCCGCCGTACACATCGGGCGGGAACTCCCTGGTCAGCAGGCCGACTTTCAAGATGCCTCCTGGCGACGTCACCGAGTACGGACGTTCATGTTGCAGAACATAGCCCAGTATCAGGGCGTAGGCGAGCACGAGATCACGAGCTGCCGAGAACTCTCACCCGCGGAACTCTCACCGCTGCGTCAGCAGGTTGTCGACGAGTTCGCGCGGAAGACCGTGCGTCTCGTGCAGGCTGCGGTAATCGTCCTCGTCCAGGCTGCCTCGGCGTAGCCGTCGCGAGACCTCCTGACGGCCTCGCTCAAGCAGCCCCGAGAAGCGCCGCTCCTCGTCGCGCAGCACGTCATAGACCTTTCCGCCGTCGCTTGATTGCCCGAAGCGACTGAGTGTGTCCTCGACGAGATCCGGCGGCAGGTCGGTGACCGTGCGGGAAGGGTCGCCGCGCCAGAGGGTTGTCAGCGTCCGACGGATGAGCCGGCGCAGCACGTAGCCGCGGCCGGTGTTCGAGGGCGATACTCCGTCTCCGATCACGACGATGCTCGAACGCAGGTGGTCGATGACGATGCGCGACGATCGTTCATCCAGCGTCCACAGTCGCGGAATCGTCGTTCCCCAGGGCACGAACACGTCGCATTCGAACACCGACTCCTTGCGTTGCAGGATCGTCAGCAGCCGCTCCAAGCCGAGCCCGGTATCGATGCTGGTTTGCTGAAGCGGCTCGAGGCTTCCGTCCTCGTGGCGGCGGTAGCGCATCGTCACGTGGTTCCAGACCTCCACCCAGCGCGGGTCGCCGGTCGGTGTGCCGCTTGGCGGTCCGTCGCCGGTCCACACGAAGATCTCGGTGTCCGTGCCGCAGGGGCCGACCGGGCCGTTGGACCACCAGTTTTCCTCGCCGGTCGGCTCGACCGGCACGCCCAGCTCGCTCCAGGTGCGCCAGTAGTCGCTGTCCGGGCCGACCTGGCCGTCTCCGCCGAAGACCGTCACAAACAAGCGGCCCGGATCGATGCCGTAGCCGTCGCGCAGCAGTTCGTATCCCCAGCGGATGCTCTGGACGCCGTCATAGTCGCCGAGGGACCACGAACCGAGCATCTGAAATACGGTCAGGTGGGTGCGATCGCCGACCTCGTCGAGATCCGTGGTGCGCAGGCAGCGCTGCACGCCGACCAGGCGCCGGCCCTGCGGATGCGGGCATCCCAGCAGGTAAGGAGTGAGCGGGTGCATTCCGGAGGTGGTGAACAGCACCGGATCGCGGGGCTCGGGCACGAGCGAACTTCCGTCGATGAGGCCGTGGCCGCGTTCGCGGAAGAAATCGATGAATGTCTTGACAGTCTGGTCCGAGTCCACCGCAGTGGCTCCTTCGGTTTCATGGCAACCGGAACGGGAGCGATGGGGTGCGCTAAGCGGATGCGGGATCCGAGAACCAGGATCCCGGCAGCAGAAAGTCACACCGGCGAGCCGATTCCGGTCGCCGGGGGAAAGAACAGGGAGGCTGAGGTCAGCCGACGGCAACCGACGAGCTGGTAGCTCGCGCGGTCGCGGCCGAATGTCGGGACGTGATGACCTCCATGCTTCGACGATAGACCGCGCCAGGCCTCGCCGGCATCTTCATTTCCTTCGCTCGGCTCAGAGGGCGTCTGATCCCTCTCAGGGGGCGAGCGGAATCCGCAGGCTCACGGTGCCACGCAGGTCCAGCCACGCGGCGTCGGGGCCACGCACCAGCCGCAAGACCACCTGCTCGCAGTCCGGGCAGCGCGCGACAAGGCCGGGTTCGGGCCCGTAGACGCGCAGCCGGGCCAGCGGACCGGTGCTGCCGCAGCCGGTACAGCGGCCCACCGCGGCGGTCACGTCGACCGCGAAGATTTCCGAGAGCGGCCCGGCCAGGGCGTTGCCGTCCTGGTACGTCGCGTCGCCAGGACGCGCGCTTTGCGCGAACTGCGCCTTATCAGACTCGGCCGTACCAAACTCCGTCATGTCAACCTCCGCTTGGGCCGAAGCGTTCGGTGCGGATCAGGGCAGGATCGTGGCCGAGTTCGACGAGCAGATCGGCGGCGTGTTCCACGAACCCGGTGGGTCCGCACACGTAGACGGCCGGGTCGAAGTCCGCCGGCCAGCCGGTCACCGCCAGGTCCTCAGCAATAAGCCGTGCCGGCGGCCGTCGCCAACCGGCCGGAGCCTTTCGTGTGTAGATGAACGTCGTATCCAGCCCTGGGTCGCCGCGGCGCAGTTCGGGCAGGTACATGCGGTCTTCGGGAGTGCGCACCGAATAAAGGAGCCGGAAGGGCGCGCGGTTGCCAGTCGTCCGGCGGGTCCGGATCATCGCCATCAGCGGCACGACCCCGGAGCCGCCGGCCACCAGCAACACCGGTTCGGTCTGCTCCTGCCGCCACACGAACCAGCCGCCGACCGGCCCGCGCAGCTCGATCTGGTCGCCGACCGCCAGGGCTTCGGCCAGATAGGGCGAGACTTCACCGTCCGGCACCTGCTGGACCGTCAGTTCGATTCGGTCGCTTCCGGGTTCCGGCGCCGAGGCGATCGAATAGCTGCGCTGCGTGCTGTACCCGTCCTCAGCAGTCAGCCGCACGTCAACGTGCTGACCGGGCAGGTGTCCCGCCCAGCCTGGCACGGACAGCACAAGGGTGTGCGCGGCGGGCGTTTCCTCCCGCCGCTCGACCAGTGTCGCCGCCTGCCACCGCAGGCGCTGCCCTAGTCGCCCTGGTACCGCTGTTCGCGCCATGGGTCTCCGTACTCGTGGTAGCCGGCGCTCTCCCAGAACCCCGGCTCGTCCTGAAGCAGCAACTGGATTCCGCGCACCCACTTCGCGGACTTCCAGAGGTAAAGGTGCGGCACCAGCAGCCTCGCCGGACCGCCGTGCTCGGGCGCCAGGTCCTCGCCTTCGTAGGAGTAGGCGATCCAGGCCTTGCCGTCGAGCAGGTCCTCCAGCGGCAGGTTCGTCGTATAGCCGCCATAGGCGTGCACGAGGGCGAAGTCGGCGGCCGACTCGACGTCCTCGAACAGCAGATCCAGCGAGACGCCCTGCCATTCGGTCTCGAACTTGGACCACTTGGTGACGCAGTGCAGGTCCACGGTCGGCCGCTCGGAGGGAAGCGCGGTCAGCTGGGCCCAGTCCCAGGCGTGCCGAACCCCGCCCTCGGTCGTGATGGTGAACTCCCAGCGGTCGCGACTGACCCGCGGGGTCGGCCCGGCCGAAAGCACCGGGAAGTCGTGCGTCTCGTACTGCCCCGGCGGCAGCCTGCCGTCGTCGGAACGCGGCCGTCCGTGAAACCCGCGGGAGATGATCGCCATCGCGCTGCGTCCCTTCCGCGTCACGCCTCGCCCGAGGCGGCCCAAAGGTTGATACCCGATTCAACCGCGTACTTGTCGATGCTGGCCAGTTCCTCGTCGGCGAAGTCCAGCCGGTCCAGCGCGCCGAGGTTGTCGTCGAGCTGCGTGACGCTACTCGCGCCGATCAGCACTGAGGTCACCCGCGGGTCGCGTAGGGCCCAGGCCAGCGCCATCTGCGCCAGCGACTGCCCGCGCTCGGCGGCGATCGCGTTGAGGGCGCGCACGTGCTCGATGTTGCCCTCGCTCAGCAGGTCGGTGGACAGCGACGAGTCGCGCGACGCCCGCGAGCCCTCCGGGACGCCGCCGAGGTACTTGTTCGTCAGCATCCCCTGCGCAAGCGGCGAGAACGCGATGCAGCCGACGCCGAGTTCGCCGAGCGTGTCCAGCAATCCGTTCTCAATCCACCGATTCAGCATCGAGTACGAGGGCTGATGGATGAGCAGCGGCGTGCCGAGCGAGCGCAGGATGTCCGCTGCTTGACGGGTGCGCTCCGGGCTGTACGAGGAGATGCCCGCGTACAAGGCCTTTCCGGAGCGCACCGCCGCGTCCAGCGCGCCCATCGTCTCCTCCAGCGGCGTGTCCGGGTCGAACCGGTGGCTGTAGAAGATGTCGACGTAGTCCAGGCCCATCCGGGTCAGCGACTGGTCGAGGCTGGCCAGCAGGTATTTGCGCGAGCCGCCGCCTTGGCCGTACGGGCCGGGCCACATGTCGTACCCGGCCTTGGTGGAGATGATCAGCTCGTCCCGGTACGGCCGGAAGTCCTGGGCGAACAGTGTGCCGAAGTTGGCCTCGGCGCTGCCGTAGGGCGGGCCGTAGTTGTTCGCCAGATCGAAGTGGGTGATGCCGCGATCGAAGGCGCGGCGCAGGATCGCGCGCTGGGTCTCGAACGGCTGAGCGTCGCCGAAGTTGTGCCACAGCCCGAGCGAGATGGCGGGCAGCTCCAGGCCGGACCGGCCGCACCGCCGGAAGACCGCGGCGTCGTAACGCTCATCAGCGGCGAGATACCCCATCGCGAACCCTCCTGTGACCCTGTCAACCTGCTCCCCACCCTCTCCTGCGGCTGCGGCGCTGTCCAATAGAAGGAGCGGATCCGAGCGATCACGACCGCGGCTCAATCCTGGCCATGGTGAATACTGGACGCTGCCGAAATGGAGGTTGAGCGTGCGGTTCGTGGCGATCGGTGACAGCTTCACCGAGGGAGTCGGCGATGTGCGGCCGGATGGCGGCCTGCGCGGATGGGCGGACCTGGTCGCCGCCGGGCTGAGCGCGGCGCTGGCCGAGCGCGGCGAGCCGTTGGAGTACGCGAACCTGGCCATTCGCGGGCGGCTGCTGCGGCCGATCGTGACCGAACAGCTGGAAGCCGCGCTGACGCTGGACCCGGCCGCCGATCTGCTGACGCTCAACGGTGGCGGCAACGACATGCTGCGTCCCGGCGTGCGCCTCGATCAACTGCTGGAGCTGACCGAGCACGCGATCCGGCGCTGCGTCGAAGCCGGGGTGCGCCCGGTCCTGCTCAGCGGCGCGGACCCGACCGCGCAGCTGCCGCTGGGCCGGATGGTCCACCGACGCGCCGCGTACCTGACCGCCGGGCTTGCCGAGGTGTGCGCCCGGCACGGCGTCACTCTGGTCAACTGCTTCGCTGACCAGGAAATCCGCGACCCGCGCTACTGGACGATTGACCGCCTGCACCTCAACAGTCATGGCCATGAGCGTGTCGCCGGGCTGGTGCTGCACGCGCTCGGGTTCGCCCCGGCGCCGGGTTCGTTCGCCGCGTCCGACGCGACGCTCACCACACCATCCGGCTCAGTGACCGCAGCGGTGAGCGCCCAAGGCGTAACGACCAACGCCCGCTACTACCGCGAGCACGTTCTGCCGTGGATCAATCGGCGGCTGCGCGGCCGGTCCTCCGGCGACAACCGTGAAGCCAAGCACCCGCACTGGCAGCTGGTCACACCGCCGGCCCCGGCGGCTGCCGGCTCTCAGCTCGCGGCCGAATAAGGGGACGATCATGGATATCCCCAAGCGCCAAATCAGAGCCTTGTACGACGACGACTCGATCACGGTGTACCAGGCGTACGGCCCGGCGATCGCGATCCCAGCCGCGGCCGGCGACCGCTTCGGCCCGAGCTTCAAACGCAGCCGGATGACGTGGATCAAGCCGTCCTTCCGCTGGATGATGTACCGCTGCGGCTGGGCGACCAAGCCCGGCCAGGAGCACGTCCTGGCGATCCGGATCGACCGCGCCGGGTTCGAGTGGGCACTGGAACACAGCGCGTTCGCACACTTCGATGCGTCGCTGCACGCCTCATCCGAGGCTTGGCGCGCGACGCTGCGCGAACCCGTGCGCGTTCAATGGGATCCGGAACGGGATCTGCGCTTCGCGCCGCTCCCACACCGCTCCCTGCAAATTGGGCTCAGCGCAGAGGCCGTCGCACGGTACTGTGACCAGTGGATCCGGGAGATTCGCGACGTCACCGACCTGGCCCGGGAGTGTCACGCCCAGCTGCGCGAGCAGGGTCCTGACGCCGCCGCGAAGCTGTTGCCGGCCGAGCGCCCGTATCCCGTGTCGCCGCCGATCGCCGCACGCATCGGCATGGAGACCGATCAGTAGAGCGTGCACTCCATCGCACGTGGACGCGGGCGGCGGCCGCGGATACGTTGGGCCGGGGTGGAGCACACACGGGAGGGATGGGGTCATGGCGGTAGACGATCTGCCGATGCCGGTCGTTAACTTCCTCAACGTCATCGGGATCGAGTGGCCTTATATCAACGAGGACACCATCTACGACTTCGCGAAGCTGGTGCGCGAGTTCGGGCAGGCGGTCGAGCGCACGCACAAGGACGCCGCGGACGCGGTGACGAAGCTCGCCCAAGCACATCAGGGCGCTTCGACCCGGCAGATGCAGTCCGGTTGGTCGGAGCTCTCCGATCGACACGTCACCGAGATCCTGGCGGCCTGTGAGGTAGTCGCCGACGCACTCGAAGTCTGGGCGGGGTACATCATCGCGCAGAAGGCCGAGGCGGTGGCGCAGCTGATCGAGATGGCGGTGGAGTTCTTCGCCGACCAGGCCGCGTCAGTGGCCACGCTGGGGATCGCGGAGGCGGCGCTGCCGGTGATCATCGAGGCGGGGCAGAAGCTCAGCCAGTCGCTGATCCAGGACCTGGAGCAGTACGTCATCGGTAAGGTGATCGAGGCGGCGCTCAAGCCGTTCTTCGCGAAGGTCGAGTCGATGCTGGCGGGCTTGGACTGGGGCAATACCAGCAAGGCGGAATCAGGGGTCGGCGACTCGTTCAGCCTGGACGAGGCCGCGGCGCGCGCGCAGATATCGGTACTGCGTCAGCATGCTGAGACAATGGTCGGGCACGCGCAGACGTTGAAGTCGGGACTTGCGGGGTTGAGCTTCTAATGGGTGGGCGGTTCATGGCCGAGGTCGCCGCGGGGGCGGCCAAGGACTTCGCCGAAGCGGGCGACAACGCGGCGCAGACGATCAGCAAGAAGCTGCTTTCCGATGTGGCCGACACCGAGGAGAGCGCGGTCGACCGCACTCTCGCCACGGACGCCGAGCGCGCCACGAAGATCAGCAACATCATGGGCGACGCGTCCGGCGGCACCGACACGGCGGCCGCGGACGTCGAAGCGAACGCGGGCTCCGACGCGTCCTCGGCGGCCACCTCCGCCGAGTCGGGCGCCGGGGACGGCGAGTTCGGCGGCGGCGACAGCGGCGGTCAGGGTTCTGAGGGCGACGGACCGACGCCGGACTGCAAGGACCCGATCGATCCGGTCAGCGGGCAGATGATGACCGCGAAGGCCGATGTCGAGCTCGGCGGGGTGTTGCCGCTGATCCTGCGCCGCGCGTACGCATCGGGCTACCGACACGGCCGGCTCTTCGGCCCCGGCTGGTCCTCGACGCTGGACCAGCGGTTGGTCATCGACGCGGACGGCATCCACTTCCTCGGGGACGACGCGCAGACGCTCAACTACGGGGTGCCCACGCAGCACGGCCAGCGGATGCTGCCCGCGGCCGGGGCGCGCTGGCCGCTGACCTGGGATCGCACGACCGACACGATCGCCGTCCTCGATCCGGCCTCCGGCCTGACCCGGCACTTCACCCCCGCCGATAGCGGCACTGACGGCGCTCACGGCGCTGCCGACGGTGCGGCCGGCGCCGAAACGGAAGTCCGCCATCTCGCGCGCATCACCGACCGCAACGGCAACTGGCTGACCGTCACCCGCGACGTGGACGGCGTACCGAGCCAAGTGGATCACGTGGGTGGGTACCGGATCGCGGTCGACACCGCGTACCGAGGCACCGGCTTCCGAGTCGAAGCTCTGCGGCTGATAGACGCCGCACACCCCGAGGGCGTCCCTCTAGTCGGTTACAGCTACGACCCGGCCGGGCGGCTCGTCGAGATCCTCGACGCGAACAACGTGCCGCTCATCTACGAATACGACGACGTCGATCGCATCACCGCGTGGATCGATCGCGGCGGCTACCGATACGACTACGAGTACGACGACAGCGGCCGTATCGCGCGCGTCGGCGGCGAGGATGGAACGCTCGGCGCGACGTTCGAATACGACCTCGAAGCCCGCTGCACGAGGGTCGTCGACAGCTATGCGGCGGTCACCGAGTACTGGTACGACGAACACAACCACCTCACCAGGCTCGTCGATCCGGCCGGCAACGCCACGCTGATGAGCCATGACCGTTTCGGTCGTCTGCTCGAGCACACCGATCCGCTCGGCAACACCACGCGGTTCGTGCGGGACGAGACGGGGAACGTCCGGGAGTTGCAGCGTGCTGACGGCACGCGCGTTCTAGCCGAGTACAACGAGTTCCAGCAGCCGACTCGGATCACCGCGCCAAGCGGGGCCGTATCAGTACTCGCATACGACGAGCGCGGAAACCTCGCGGCCTCCACAGACCCATCGGGTTCGGCCGTTCGCTACACATACGACGAACACGGAGCGCTGATCGACGCGACCGATCCGCTTGGCAACACGACCGCGATCAGCACCGACCGGGCCGGCCTGCCGCTCGCCATCACCGACCCGCTCGGCTCGGTCTGGACCGTCGCGCGGGACGCGCACGGCCGAGTCGTGCGCTCGACGGATCCGCTCGACCATGTCACCACCACCGAGTACGACGCCGACGGACGCCCGGTAGCTCGCACAACCGCGGACGGCGCTCGCGAAACCTGGGCCTACGACACGCGCGGAAACCTGGTCCGCCACGTCAACCCGGCCGGCTTCGAAACAACCTTCGAATACGGTCCCTTCCGCACCATCCTTTCGCGCACGGACCCGGACGGTTCGAGATACCAGTTCACGCACGACCGCGAGCTGCGCCTGACCGCGGTCACGAACCCGTCCGCCGCGAGCTGGATCTACGAGTACGACGACGCCGGGAATCTGGTGGCGGAGCAGGATTTCAACGGCAGGCGGCTGGGCTATGCCTACGACGCCGCGGGACGGCTCGCGCAGCGCGTCAACGGCGCCGGAGAGACGGTCGACCTCGTCCGCAACGCGCTGGGGCACGTGATCGAGCAGCACCTCCCCGACCAGCGGACCGCGACGTTCGAGTACGACGTCGACGGCGCGCTCATCCGCGCCGCGAACCAGGACGCGCAGCTCGAGTTCGCCCGCGACGTCACCGGCAGAGCGATCGCCGAGACCGTCGAAGGCAGAACTCTGTCGAGGAGCTATGACGCTCTCGGAAACCGGATCTCGCGAACCACGCCGGGTGGCCACGCGAGCAGCTGGGCGTACGACGCGGCAGGCAGGCCGGTTTCGCTCACCACCAGCGCCCAGCAGATCAGCTTCGGCCACGACGCCGCCGGCCGCGAATCGCATCGCTGGCTCAGCGCGAGCACGGCGCTGACGAACGAGTGGGACCAGCTCGGCCGGCTTACCTCGCGCAAGCTCCTCGCGGTCACCGGCCCCGACGACGCGCGCATCTCAGACCTGATCCACGAACGGACCTGGACCTACCGCGCCGACGGCAATCCCGACTCGGTCGCCGACTCGCAAGACGGAACCAGGGCCCTGACTCTCGACCCGCTCGGCCGGGTCACCGCCGTCAGTGCGGCGACATGGTCCGAGCAGTACGCATACGACGCACTCGGCAACCTGACGCACGCTGCCGACAGCCGCAACGCCGACGCACCCACGGCAGGTGCTCGCGAGCTGAGCGGCACGCTGTTGCGACAGGCCGGCCGTACCAGCTACGAGTACGACGCCCAGGGCCGGCTGGTGAAGACCGTCCGCAGGACGCTGTCCGGAGGCCGCAAGGTCTGGACGTACTCGTACGACGCATTCGACCGGATGGTCGAAGCGCAGACGCCAGACGGCCAGCGGTGGACGTACACATACGACGCCCTCGGCCGTCGGATAGCGAAGCAGCTCGTGGCCGAGGACGGCCAGATCCGCGAGCAGACCCGCTTCACCTGGGACGGCGCGTCCCTGGCCGAGCAGGAGCACATCCGCGCCGGGCGGGATGAGGTCACCACGACGGCGTGGGACTACGAGCCGGGCACCTGGACCCCGGTAGCGCAAGACCGCCGGACGTACTACGCCCACGCGCCGCAAGAGGTGATCGACCAGCGTTTCCACGCGATCGTCACCGACCTGATCGGCACCCCGACCGAACTCGTCACGCCAGAGGGCGAGATCGCCTGGCGCCGCTCGGCCGGCCTCTGGGGCAACCGGCTCCCGGCAGCGACGGCGGTCACGGCGGCCACGGCGGCCACGGCGGCGAGGACAGCAGCAACGGCAGCAACGGCGAGCGACGCCGCAGCCGACTGCCCGCTGCGTTTCCCCGGCCAGTACCACGACGCGGAAACCGGCCTCGACTACAACTACCGGCGCTACTACGACCCGGACACGGGCCGATACACCGCGCCCGACCCCCTCGGTCTGGCCCCCGCGCCGAACCATTACGGCTATGTAGGCAACCCGCTCTCCTGGCTCGACCCGCTCGGCCTGACCGGTGACGACGGCTCCGGCGGCAGCCCGGGCGACTTCGAAGAGTTCTACCGCACCATGAGCAAGGAGCACTACGACAAGCTCGTCGCAACCGGGCAGCTTCAACCCACCGCCGAGACATTCGTCTCCCCGACGCAGGGCTTCTCAGAGGACTACCAAGGCGTGTTGGTCAAGTTCAAGATGCAGCCTGGAACACGGGACAAGCTCGCCGAGATCGGCGTGCGTGATACTTCGCGAGCCACAAGCGCCGAGTTCCCCGACATGCCGACGGTGGGGAAGGGATGGACTCGCAACAACGCCTTCTTCAAGGGTGAGGGCGTCGACGCCGGGGGCGCGGGCCATACCAACATCGGCCTCGGCAGAGGTAAGGGACTTAAGGTGTTCAATGACAACATCGCTGACTTCGAAAAGATCAAGGAGATCGGGTGTGACTCCTGAGGCCGAAAAGCTGATCCTCGCAATGGTCTACCGACCGGGCGACGTCAGTGGCGGTGACGCCGGAGCTGTGCTCCGATACTTCGGCACGGACGACGGAGTAGAGCTCGGTAAGCGGCTGCTGCTTGAGGCCATCGAGCGAAAGGATGCCTCTGATTTCGAGTTGGCGCTGATCGTGTGCGGACGATTCGGTGCGATCGACGAATCGCTCATGCCGTTGTTCATCGAGCAAAGCTACGCGGACTGGCACACTCGGCACGAGGAACTGGTCTCCATCCTGGGC
>NZ_DATNGK010000048.1:0-13033 GCF_035605935.1 Actinocrinis sp.
ATATCAGACCATCATGTACGAGGGCTACGGCCCTAACGGCGTCGCAGTGCTCATCGAGTGCCTGACCGACAACCGCAACCGGGCCGCCTCCGAAGTGCGCGTCGCGATGACCCGCAACGGCGGCTCGATGGCCGACCCCGGCTCGGTGTCCTACCTCTTCGGACGCAAAGGTCAGATCATCGTCCCGAAGGGCGACGGCCTGACCGAGGACTCGATCCTTGAGGCCGTCCTCGAGGTCGGCGCCGAGGAGGTCAACGACCTCGGCGACTCCTTCGAGGTGCTCTCCGAGCCCGGCGACCTGATCCCGGTGCGCACCGCGCTGCAGGATGCCAAGATCGACTACGACTCGGCGGAGTCCCCGTTCATGCCCACCATGCAGGTGCAGCTGGACGAGGAGGGCGCGCGCAAGATCTTCAAGCTGATCGACGCGCTCGAGGACAGCGACGACGTGCAGAACGTCTACGCCAACTTCGACGTCCCTGACGAGATCATGGCCAAGCTCGACGAAGAGTAGGCGCCGCCCGGGAGTCGTTCAGGCGTTGTAGACATTCAGACACTGTATATGCCGATCGCCACGGGATATACCCTCTATAGAGCTTCCCGGACCGATCGGAGTGTCGTATGTCCAAGACCCTCATCGACATCGATGACGACCTGCTCGCCGAAGCCGCGATCGCGCTCGGCACCGGCACCAAGAAGGACACTGTCACCCACGCTCTTCAGCAGGCGGTAGACGAAGCGCGCGCCAAGCGCCGTGCGGCGCTGCGTGAACTGCAGAAGATGGCGGCTGACGGCGTCTTCGACTTCGACAAGCTCGAAGAGCTGGACAAGTGACCTATCTGATCGACACGAGCGCGCTCGTCAGGGTGATGCGCGACCAGGTCGACGAAGCCTGGCTCGAGCTGACCAGGCGCGGTCTGGTCACGATCTGCGAACCCACCCTGATCGAGTGCTTAACCGTCGCCCCGGCGGAGCGATATGGCGAGACTGAGCAAATGCTGCTAGACACGCATCCCTGGGTGCCCGTTCCCGACGATGTCTGGGACATCGTCGCCTCGATGCGTCGTGAGCTCGCTAAGCACAGCGTCCATCAGGCTCTCTCGGTCGCGGATTATCTGATCGCGGCAACGGCAGTGAAGCGGGGCCTGACAGTGCTTCACGAGTACCGGGACTTCGAGACGGCCTCGCGCTTCGTACCCATGCTTCAGCAGCAGCGCATTAGCGAGCCTCCGCCAGCTGACGCATCGTGAGAGTCCTCGGCGTGGACCCGGGGCTGACGCGAATGGGCGTCGGCGTGGTCGAAGGACGCATCGGCGCGCCGTTGTCGATGGTAGGAGTCGGGGTCGTTCGCACTCCCGCCGATGAGCCGATCCACCGGCGGCTGCTCTCCATCGACGAGCAGATCACCGAATGGCTGGACACGTACAAGCCTGACGCCGTCGCCGTGGAGCGGATGTTCGCGCAGGAAGGCGTTCGTACGATCATGGGTACGGCGCAGGCTGCCGGGATCGCCATGGTTGCCGCCGCGCGGCGTGGATTGCCGGTCGCGATGCACACGCCGAGCGAGGTGAAGGCGGCGATCACCGGCGACGGGCGCGCGCAGAAGGAACAGGTTGCCGCGATGGTTGTACGCATCCTGAAACTCGCCGAAGCGCCCAAGCCGGTCGACGCCACCGACGCACTCGCGCTGGCGATCTGTCACGTCTGGCGCGGCGGGGCGGCCGACCGGATCGCCGACGCGCTGCAACGCCAAGGAGTGTCCTTGCCCTCCGGTAACGTGCCGATGCACAGGGAACGTGGACGGCGGAAGGGCGGCTTCAGATGACCGGAGTGCGGGAACTCTCTGCGCTCGGCGGCGCTGCGTGATCGCGTTCGTCGAGGGCCAGATCGACGCGCTCGCCCCGGACGCGGCCGTGGTCAAGGTCGGCGGGGTCGGGCTGCTCGTGCACTGCGCTCCCGGCACGCTCGCGCAGCTGACGGTTGGTCAGCAGGCGCGCCTGGCGACCAGTCTCATCGTGCGCGAGGACTCGCTCACCCTCTACGGCTTCGCGGACGACGACGAGCGCATCGTCTTCGAGCTGCTGCAAACCGCCAGCGGCGTCGGGCCCCGCCTGGCCCAGGCGATGCTCGCCACGCACAGGCCGGACACGCTGCGCACCATCTTCGCCACCCAGGATCAAAGAGCACTGACACTGGTGCCGGGCATCGGGCCGAAGGGCGCGCAGAAACTGCTGATCGAACTCAAGGGCAGGCTCGGCGCACCCAGCGCAGTCGTCGCGCAGGGAGGCTCTGGCGGCCCGGCGTCCGGCAGCGCGACGCCTGGTGTCACCCCCTGGCGCGGTCAGCTGCTCGAAGCCCTGACCGGCCTCGGCTGGACGGCCCGGGACGCCGAGGCCGCGCTCGCCGATGTGGAGCCGGTCGCCGCCGAGGCCGAGGCCCGCGGCGAGACCCCGCAACTGCCCGTCCTGCTGCGCGCCGCACTGCGCAGCCTCAAGCGATAACCAGCGGGGGAGAGCGCAATGGCCAACGAGCAACGGCTGATGGACGCGACCGCGGACAACGACGAGCGCGCCGCCGAGGCCGCGCTGCGCCCCAAGTCGCTCGCCGACTTCGTGGGCCAGCGCAAAGTACGCGAACAACTCGAACTCGTGCTGCACGCGGCCAAGGGACGCGGCACCGCGCCCGACCACATCCTGCTAGCCGGCCCGCCCGGACTCGGCAAGACCACCCTCGCCATGATCATCGCCGCCGAACTCGGCGTGCCGCTGCGGATCACCTCGGGCCCGGCCATTCAGCACGCCGGCGACCTGGCCGCGATCCTCTCCTCGCTGGCCGACGGCGAGGTGCTGTTCCTCGACGAGATCCACCGGATGTCCCGGCCCGCCGAGGAGATGCTGTACATGGCGATGGAGGACTACCGGGTCGACGTGATCGTCGGCAAAGGACCGGGCGCGACCGCCATCCCCTTGGAACTTCCACCGTTCACCCTCGTCGGCGCGACCACCCGCTCCGGCCTGCTGCCCGCCCCCCTGCGCGACCGCTTCGGCTTCACCGGGCACATGGAGTTCTACGAGTCCGAGGACCTGGAACTGGTCGCACACCGCTCGGCGCGGCTGCTCGGCGTGCAGATCGAGGCCGAAGGCGCCGCCGAGATCGCCTCCCGCTCCCGTGGCACCCCGCGCATCGCCAACCGGCTGCTGCGCCGTGTGCGCGACTTCGCGCAGGTCAGAGGGGACGGTCGCGTCACTCTCGACGCCGCGCGCGCCGCCCTGGAGGTCTACGAAGTGGACGAGCGCGGCCTAGACCGGCTCGACCGGGCCGTGCTGGGCGCGTTGCTGCGCCTTTTCAACGGAGGCCCGGTCGGCCTGTCCACGCTCGCCGTCGCGATCGGCGAAGAGACCGACACCGTCGAGGAAGTCGCCGAGCCGTTCCTGGTCAGGCAGGGCTTGCTGGCCCGGACCCCGCGCGGGCGAATCGCCACCGCCGCGGCCTGGGCGCACCTCGGGTTGCCGATGCCGGCCGGACCGGCGTCCGGCGGCGCGGCCTGGAACCAGACCTTCCCGGGCCAGGCCGCACTGGGGCAAGGCGGGCTATTCGGCGACGATCCCGGCAACCCGGGCGCGTAGTCGGACACTGCAATGAATGCGCAATGACCATGCCGTGGCCTGGTCTTATTGTTTCGTGCGGGTATGAGCGCATAGACTCCGCGTGACCTGGAGTGCCTGCGCGCTCCGCGCAGCTGATCGCCATCACGGGCAACCGTGGGACGGTCCCGATAGGACAGCCGATAATTGTGAACCTACTGCTGATCTACATCGTCGTCATCGGCGGCGTCTTCATCTTCATGACCAGCCGCAGCAATAAGAAGCGGCAGGCTCAGGCGTCGCAGCTGCAGAACGCGCTGACGCTCGGCGCGGAGGTCCGCACCATCGGGGGAATGGTCGGCGAGGTCGTCGAGGTGACCGACGAGCACGTGGTCATCGAGACCACCCCTGACGTGCGGCTCAAGTTCATCAAGTCCGCGATCGCCGGGGTAGTTCCGCCGGCCGAGCCGGAGACCGGGGAACTGGAGTCGGACGAGCTGTCCGAAGAGGCCGCCGCCGAGCACGAGCCCGAGTCTGACGAAACCGCGACCGAGCCCTCCGACGCGGTCCCGGCCGCGGCTAAGGACACTGACGCGGATGAGGAACTGCACACCGCCTCTCCCGGCGCGAAGCGGTAGCACGACGAACTAGTTCGACCCGCGGCGCGGCGGTTTCCCGGCCGATTCCGCTGGATTCCAGCTGAGAATCGCCGAAGAATCGGCCGTGTACGGGAAACGCCGGACGGTGCGCAACCGTCCTAAGCACGGCACCGCCCGGGTTCCGCCCGTCCGTACGCCGCCTCGCGCGGCCACGGTCGGTCAGGAGCCTGGGAACGGCCGTGTTGAGACCGTGATGACACAGGAGAAGTGCAACGTGGCTGCGAGGAAAACCCGGAGCGGGAGGCGCTCCGGGGCCCGTGGGTGGGTAGCCGGAGGGGCGGGGCGGGGGCCCTGGCGGCCGCTGGCGTTGTTGGCGGTCCTCGTCGTGGCGCTGTACGCCACCATGTTCGGGACCGGGAACACCAAGCCGCACCTGGCGATCGACCTGGCCGGCGGCACCAGCGCGGTGTTCACCGCCAGCCCGGCGCCCGGCTCCAATTCCATCCCGCCCGGGGCCATGGGCACGGCGGTCACCATCATGAGCGAGCGCGTCAACGCGTTCGGCGTGTCCGAGGCGCAGGTCTCCCAGCAGGGTTCGAACACCATCCAGGTGGAGATCCCGGGCCACAACTCGCAGACCTTGGTCGACCAGGTCGGCAAGATGGCGCTGCTGTACTTCCGGCCGGTGATCCAGTCGGCGGCCGCGAGCGCCATGGCGAGCACGTCCCCGTCGCCGTCCGCGTCCGGCGGCGCCTCGCCCTCGGCCTCCTCTTCGGCTAAGGCGTCTACCTCCGCCGCGCCCAAGACGTCCGCGTCCGCCAGCGCCAAAGCTTCCGGGCAGGCCGAGAAGCTGACCACGCTCAAGGACGCCGCCGGTTCCAGTGCCAGCCCCGCGGCTTCCGCCTCGAGCACGGCCAAGGCGTCCGCCTCCGCGACCCCGAGCGCCTCCTCCTCGGCCAACTCGGCCGCCTCCGCCTCGGAGAGCAAGGCCGCGGCCACGTTCGCGACCCTCAACTGCGCGAACAAGACGGCCGCCAACGCCGCAGCCAAGGCCGCAGCCGACGCGCTGCCGAGCGACTACGTGGCCACCTGCGACAAGGACAACGTCGCCAAGTACCTGCTCGGTCCGTCCGAGGTCGCCGGCACCGACGTCAAGAGCGCCAGCGCCACCCCGGTGATGGCCGGTCAGACGGTGACCAGCAACTGGCAGATCAACCTGAACTTCAACGCGAAGGGCACCAGCGAGTTCGCCACCGCCACCCAGCAGCTCTACCAGCAGTACACCAGCCAGAGCGGCAGCGGGCAGTTCGCGATCGTGCTCGACGGCGTGGTCGAGTCGGCCCCCGCGGTCAACCAGGGCGCCATCACCGGCGGCCAGGCGCAGATCACCGGCACCTTCTCGCAGACCGACGCGGACAACCTGGCCACCGTCCTGAACTACGGTGCGCTGCCGCTGCGGTTCGACGTCTCCCAGGTCTCCATCGTCTCCCCGACCCTCGGCGGTCACGAGCTGTCCGGCGGCCTGCTGGCCGGCGCGGTCGGCCTCGGGCTGGTGTTCCTGTACGTGATCTTCTACTACCGGGGCCTGGCCTCGATCGCGATCTCCAGCCTCTTCGTCGCGGCGTTGCTGACCTACTCCTCGGCGGTGCTGCTTGGCCCGCTGATGGGCTTCACCCTCTCGCTGGCCGGCGTCGCCGGTCTGATCGTGGCCATCGGTATCACGGCGGACTCCTTCGTCGTGTTCTTCGAACGACTACGCGACGAGGTGCGTGAGGGCCGCACCCTGCGCACCGCGGTCGAGCACGGCTGGACCCGGGCCCGGCGCACGATCATCGCCTCGGACTTCGTCTCCTTCCTCGCCTCGGCGGTGCTGTACCTGATGTCCATCGGCTCGGTGAAGGGCTTCGCCTTCACGCTGGGACTGACCACGGTGATCGACATCGTCGTGGTGTTCCTGTTCACCAAGCCGCTGATCACCCTGGCGGCCAGGAGCGAGTTCTTCGGTGGCGGGCACAAGTGGTCCGGCCTCGATCCCGAGCGGCTCGGCGGCACTCGGACCACGTTCCGCCCCAGCGCGACGACGGGCGCCGGCGGCCGGCGGATGACGATCGCCGAGCGGCGCAAGGCCGCGGAGCAGGCTGCCGCCGACGCGAACGGCGTGCAGAGCGACGAGACGAAGCGGGTGGATGTCTGATGGCCGGGCAGGGTTCCCTCGGAAACCGCCTCTACCGGGGCGAGGTCTCCTTCCAGATCGTCGCCCGGCGCCGGCGCTGGGGCGCGATCTTCGGGCTGCTGCTGCTGCTCTCGGCGCTCGGCCTCGGGGTGCGCGGCCTGCACTTCAGCGTCGACTTCAAGGGCGGCTCGGTGATCACCGTGCCGAGCGCCACGCTCAGCAGCGACCAAGTCGCCTCGATCGCCCAAGCCGACGGCGTGCCCGCGCCGACGGTGCAGGTGCAGACCATCGTCGGCGGAGGCCGTCAGGTCACCGTCACCACCGTTACCATCCCCTCCGCGACCCGCACGAAGCTGACCGCTGACCTGGCCAAGGCGGCCGGGATCGACCCGGCCAAGGTGACCGTCGAGCAGGTCGGTGCGAGCTGGGGCCACGAGATCTCCACGGCCGCGCTGCAAGCCCTGATCATCTTCCTGGTGCTGCTGGCGGTGTACCTGGCGATCTTCTTCGAGTGGAAGATGGCTGTCGCCGCGCTGACCTCGTTGATCAACGTCATCGTGATCACCGTGGGCGTTTACGCGTGGTCCGGCCTCGAGGTCTCGCCGTCCACGGTCGTCGGCTTCCTGACCATCCTCGGTTACGCGATGTACGACGCCGTCGTGGTGTTCGACAAGGTCAAGGAGAACAAGCGGCAACTGGTCGACCAGAACAAGATGGGTTACGGCCCGGCCGCGAACCTCGCGGTCAACCAGACCCTGGTGCGTTCGGTCAACACCTCGCTGATCGCGCTCATCCCGGTCGCCTCGCTGCTGCTTGGCGGCACGGTCTCGCAGGCCGCGGTCCTCCAGGACCTCGCGCTCGCGCTGCTGGTCGGCATCGGCGCCGGTACCGTCTCCTCGATCCTGGTGGCCACCCCGATGCTGGTGTGGCTCAAGGAACTGGAGCCCTCGGTGCGCGCGCAGGAGCAGCGGCTCGCGGCGAAGGCCGCGGCGGACCGCAAGGCCGGCAAGGTGCCCGCGGCGGTGGCCGTCACGGAGTCTGCCGATCCGCAGGACGCGAAGCCCGTTGCCACGGCGCCGGCGGCCGGTCCGCGCGGTCCGCGTAACCAGCCGGTGCGTAACCAGCCGCGGTCCAAGCGCCGCTGAGCGCACGGCCTAGCTAACAGGCCCTCGCCCGGGTACTGCCGTCGTCCCATGACGGCGTGGTACCCGGGCGATCCGCTTTTCGCGCTGCCACTAAAGTTGCCCCGTGATTGCTGACCTGCTCGCCTCACGTATCAGGGACGTGCCCGACTACCCGAAGCCGGGGATCGTCTTCAAGGACATCACCCCGCTGCTCGCCGACCCGGCGGCGTTCCGCGCGATGACCGGTGAATTCGCCCGGCAGGCGCGCGCTGCCGGGGCGACGAAGGTGGTCGGCCTCGAGGCGCGCGGCTTCATCCTGGCCGCGCCGGTGGCCGTCGAGGCGGAGATCGGCTTCATCCCAGTGCGTAAGGCCGGCAAGCTGCCCGGCGCGGTCTTCGCGGTGTCCTACGCGCTGGAGTACGGCGAGGCGACGCTGGAGATCCACCAGGACTCCTTCCAGCCCGGCGACCGGGTCCTGATCGTGGACGACGTGCTGGCCACCGGCGGCACCGCGGCGGCCGCGGTCGAGGCGATCCGGCAGTGCGGGGCCGAAACTGTCGGCGTCTCGGTGCTGATGGAACTCGGCTTTCTTGGCGGCCGCGACCGGCTCGCCGCGGAAAGCCCGAAGCTGCCCGTGACCGCGCTGCTCACTGTCTAGGCCGTGGTCTAGAACCAGGTACTTGATCCATCTCCATCCTCGCCGCCCCTTGACACCGCTAGGATGGGGAAGAGGCCCGGCATGCTTTGAGTTAACACAGCCGTGAGGCGGCGCATCGCGTTGACCTGATGACTATGACCGGGACAGGGAGGTAGTCGCTTGACGACCACGCCGGAGGCAGCGGTACGAGCCGAGCAGGATGAGCGGACCGGGGCGACAGCGCCCGCACCGTCCGCCGAGCCCGCAGGCCCGGAGACCGCGCACGCCCCCGCGCCGTCGTCAACCGAACCGGCTCCCGCTCCCGGCGCCGTTGCCAGCGCTTCCGCGATCGCCGGTGTGCCAGCCCCCGCACCGGCCGCCACCGGCGAAGCCGAGGCCCAGCCCGGCCAGCAGTCCGCGCAGCAGCCCTCTCCACGCCCCGCCCCGCCTGCCACCTCCAGCCGGGTTCGCGCCCGGCTGGCGCGTCTCGGCGGGCCGCGCCCAGGCGGCCCCAGCCCGGTCCTGGAGCCGCTCTTCCGCATCGTGCGGGCCAGCGATCCCAAGGCCGACCTGCGCACCCTGGAGCGGGCCTACCAGATCGCGGAGAAGTACCACCGCGGTCAGCGGCGCAAGAGCGGCGACCCTTACATCACCCACCCCGTCGCGGTCACCACGATCCTCGCCGAACTCGGCATGGACATCCCGACCCTGTGCGCGGGCCTGCTGCACGACACCGTCGAGGACACCGACTACAGCCTCGAGATGCTGCGCCGAGACTTCGGCGACGCGGTCGCGCTGCTCGTCGACGGCGTGACCAAGCTGGACAAGGTCAAGCTCGGCGAGGCCGCACAAGCCGAGACCGTGCGCAAGATGGTCGTGGCGATGGCCCGCGACATCAGGGTCCTGGTCATCAAGCTCGCCGACCGGCTGCACAACATGCGCACCATGCGTTACATGCGCCGGGAGAAGCAGGAGCAGAAGTCCCGCGAGACCCTGGAGATCTACGCCCCGCTGGCGCACCGGCTCGGCATGAACACGATCAAGTGGGAGCTCGAGGACCTCGCCTTCGCGATCCTCTACCCGAAGATGTACGACGAGATCGTGCACCTGGTCGCCGAGCGCGCGCCCAAGCGCGAGGAGTTCCTGGCTCAGGTCATCGACATGGTGCAGGGCGACCTGCACGGCGCCCGGATCAAGGCCACGGTCACCGGCCGGCCGAAGCATTACTACTCGGTCTATCAGAAGATGATCGTGCGTGGCCGCGACTTCACCGAGATCTACGATCTGGTCGGCATCCGGGTCCTCGTCGAGTCCGTCCGTGACTGCTACGCCGCGCTCGGCACCATCCACGCGCGATGGAACCCGGTCCCCGGCCGGTTCAAGGACTACATCGCGATGCCGAAGTTCAACATGTACCAGTCGCTGCACACCACGGTCATCGGACCGCAGGGCAAGCCGGTCGAGCTACAGATCCGCACGTACTCGATGCACCGGCGCGCGGAGTACGGCGTCGCGGCGCACTGGAAGTACAAGGAAGAGGCCGTGCGCGGCACCGCCGGCAGCGTGGACGCGGCCGCGCAGGGCAACAAGGTCGGCGACATGGCCTGGCTGCGGCAGCTGCTCGACTGGCAGCGGGAGACCGCGGACCCGGGCGAGTTCCTCGACGCGCTGCGCTTCGACCTGTCCGCCTCCGAGGTCTTCGTCTTCACGCCCAAGGGCGACGTGGTCCCGCTGCCCTCCGGCTCGACCCCGGTGGACTTCGCCTACGCCGTGCACACCGAAGTCGGCCACCACTGCATCGGCGCGCGCGTCAACGGCCGGCTGGTGCCGCTGGAATCGAAGCTCGACAACGGCGACGTGGTGGAGATCTTCACCTCCAAGGCGCCCACGGCCGGCCCCAGCCGGGACTGGCTCGGCTTCGTCGCCTCGCCGCGGGCAAGAAACAAGATCCGCGCGCACTTCACCAAGGAGCGCCGCGAGGAAGCCATCGAGCAGGGCCGCGAGCAGCTGGCCAAGACGATGCGCAAGCAGGGCCTGCCGCTGCAACGGCTGCTTTCCAGCGAATCGCTCGGCTCGATCGCCCTGGACCTGCATTACGCCGACATCTCCGCCCTCTACGCGGCGATCGGCGAGAACCACGTCTCGGCGCAGTCCGTCGTCCAGCGCCTCATCCAGACCCTCGGCGGCGAAGAGGGCACGACCGAGGACCTGGCCGAGTCCACGCTGCCGGGTCTGCCCGGCGACAAGGGCGAGCGGCGCCGCGGCCGGCCGGGCGGCGACCCGGGCGTGCTGGTCAAGGGCGTGGACGACATCTGGGTCAAGCTCTCGCGCTGCTGCACCCCGGTCCCCGGTGACACCATCGTCGGCTTCGTGACGCGCGGCGCCGGCGTGTCCGTGCACCGCAAGGACTGCGGCAACGTCGAGGCGCTGATGACCCAGCCCGAACGCATGGTCGAAGTCGAATGGGCACCGACCGCCACTTCGGTGTTCCTGGTCTCCATCCAGGTCGAGGCGCTGGACCGGTCCCGGCTGCTGTCGGATGTGACCAGGGTCCTGTCCGACCAGCACGTCAACATCCTGTCGGCGAACGTGAACACCTCACGCGACCGGGTGGCGATGTCCCGCTTCACCTTCGAGATGGGCGACCCGAAACACCTCGGCCACGTCCTCAAGGCCGTGCGCGGCATCGAGGGCGTCTACGACGTCTACCGAGTGTGATGGTGTCATGGCTGAAGCATACGACCGGCCTGCTGATCAACCAGAGGAGGTTGAAGTCACCGCAATACTCGAGCAGGCCGAGCTGACCCTTCCGGATCTCGGTGTGCCTGAACAGTTCAAGAAGGCTGAGATCATCGCGGGGGCGCTTGTCATGAGTCCGCTTCGTTTCGCTCACGGGGAGACCATCTTCCAGCTGCAGACTCAACTGGCTCAGCAACTGCCACCTGAATTCTGGTTTGTGTACGACGTGCTCATCCCCTTCGAGCCGAAAGTCCACGAGTTCTGCCCGGATCTCGCGATCGTGCCGAGAGCCAACCTTCGTCCGAGCACGTCGATGTGTAAGCCGGAGTGGGTCGAGTTCGTCATTGAAGTGATCGCGCCCACCACTCGAGATTTCGACTACGGCGCCAAGGTGGCTGTGTACGCGAAGGCAGGCATTCCCGAATACGTGATCTTCGATCCCTACTCGTGTTCGGCAACCCGTTATGCGCAGCCGAGGGATGGCGACTACGCATTGCGACAGCTTGTCCGCTACGGAGAGCCGGTCAAGCTGGAGCTGCCGTATTCGGTGGTCCTTGAGACGGCGCAACTGCCGGCCGAGCCCAGAAGCTAAGCCTCCTCGCGACGAAACCGAGCCGGCCGCCCGCGTCATTGCGGGCGGCCGGTGCCGTGTTCGAGCGCGCTACTTCTAACGGGTGAATTCGTCGAGCGCGGCCTGGGCCTGGGCCAGCCATTCGTGGCGCGCGGTGAGCGCGGCCTCGGCGTCGTCGATCTTGCGCTGCTGGCCGGCGGCGCGGGCGCGCTCCAGCTCCTTCTCGAACTTCGCGATCGAGGACTCCAGTTGGCGCACGGTGGCCTCGGCGCGGGCCTTGGCTTCGGGGTTGGTCCGCTTCCACTCGGCCTGCTCGGCGTCGGCGACCGCGCGCTCGACGTCGCGCAGGGCGCCCTCGAGCCGCGGCTTGGCGTCCCGGGGGACCGGGCCGATCTCCTCCCAGCGCGCCTGGATGCCGCGCAGCGCGTGGCGAGCCGACTTGAGGTCCGTGACCGGCAGCAGCTTCTGGGCCTCGACCAGCAGCTCCTCCTTGCGGGTCTGGTTCTCCCGGAAACCCGCGTCGCGCTGGTCCAGGTCGGCGTTGCGCGCGGTGAAGAAGGTGTCCTGCGCGCTCTTGAACCGCTCCCAGAGCTTGTCCTCGACCTCGCGCTGCGCCCGGCCCGCCGTCTTCCACTGCTTCATCAGGTCGCGGAAACGCTGCGCGGTGCTCGCCCAATCGGTCGAATCGGAGAGGCTCTCGGCCTCCTCGACCAGCGACTCCTTGCGCGCGCGCACCTCCTCGCGCTCGGCGTCCAGCTGCGCGAAGTGGGCCTTGCGGCGCTTGGCGAAGGCGGAGCGGGCCGCGCTGAACCGGGACCACAGCTCGTCGTCTGACTTGCGGTCCAGGCGCGGTACGCCCTTCCACTCGTCCACCAGCGCACGCAGCCGCTCCCCGGTGGCCTTCCACTCCCCGGACTGCGCCAGGCCCTCGGCCTCGGTCACGATCCGTTCCTTGTGCGCCGCGGCCTCGACCTGCTGCTTGGCCCGCGCCTCGCGCTTGGCGGCGCGGCGCTGCTCGGCGATCTCGTGCAGCTTGTCCAGACGTCCGCGCAGCGCGTCCAGGTCCCCGATCGCGTGCGGCTCGACCAGTTGCTCGCGCAGCTTCGTGATGCTCGCGTCGGCGTCCTTGGCGTCCAGGTTGGTGGTGTTCAGCCGCCGCTCGAGCAGCTCGATCTCGGCCTTGAGGCCGTCGAATTTGCGCTGGTAGAAGGCCAGGCCTTCCTGCGGGGTGCCCGCCGCCCAGGAGCCGATCTGCCGCTCGCCCTCGGCCGTGCGCACGAACACGGAACCGTCCTCGGCGACCCTGCCCCACTCGCTGGACGCCTGCGCAGCTTCCCCTGTGCCGTCGCGCGGGGCCTCAGGCTCCGGCTCGGCGCTGGCGGTCTGCTCCGGCTGCTCCGGTCCCTCGGACACGGTGCCCTCCTTGGACGTGCGACTTGTGGCCGTGATCGTTGTGGCGACGCGCCCCTTGCGTCACGGTACTGCGGTAGACCGATGTTGTTCCATCTTCATCGCGGCGCCGTTTTTACAACAGGCGCAGGGCACTCTACAAGCAACGACGGTCCCCGGACAGTCGGAAAACGTCCAGGGACCGTCAGGCGGGCGG
>NZ_DATNGK010000049.1:0-11650 GCF_035605935.1 Actinocrinis sp.
CGTACCTGCTCTTCAGCCCGCCGTATGACGAGTTCGCCGTCGAGGCACGCAAGCGGGGATGGCGGGTGGCGCACCTGCCCGGCGGGCATCTGCATCAGATCGTCGATCCCGAGGGCACGGCACGACAGCTGCTCGAACTGGCCGTCGCGCCGTGACCACGTCCGCCGCCTGCCCGAATGACTGAGCTTGCGCTATTCGACCGAGCTGGGCAGTGCAGGTCGCTCTGGGGCGCCTGACGCTCTCGTGCGCTTGGCCGCAGCAGGATGTGGTTTTCCTGCATCGCAGTTGGACCGGCCAGGGCATCTACGAGCGAGGTTCGCTCCTGCGGAGGATGGCGGCCAGCGGATCGTTCGGGCCGTGATCGAATGTGATCGCGAGCGGTATCGTGGTTGACCGCTCGGCCAGCCGCAGCGCCGCGTGGATTTATTGCCAAGAGCGATGGCGGCCTGCGCCGTTATCTTGAGGTCAATGGAGACGAGCCCAAGTACGAGCGCGAACTGGAGCGCGGATTCGCCCGCAGGCGCGAGTCCGCGTGCCGTCGTGCTGGTGGAAGGGCACAGCGATCGGGTGGCGCTTGAGGTGCTGGCGCGGCGGCGCGGGCGGGATCTGGACCGCGAGGGAATCCGCGTCCTGGCGATGGGGGGCGCGACCAACGTCGGGCACTACCTCGACCGCTACGGCCCGCGCGGACTCGACGTCGCAGTCGCAGGGCTCTACGACAGCGCCGAGGAGCGCTTCTTCGTGCAGGGCCTCGCGCGGGCCGGCCTCGGCGCGGGACTGGCTCGCGGCGAGCTGCAGGCGCATGGTTTCTTCGTGTGCACCGCGGACTTGGAGGACGAGTTGATCCGGGCGATCGGCGCCGAGCAGGTGGAGCAACTCGTCGAGGCTCAGGGCGAGATCGCGTCTTTCCGCAGATTGCAACGGCAGCCGGCGCTGCGCGAGCGGACGCTGCACGATCAGCTTCGACGCCTGATGAGCGGCCGTTCCGGCGGCAAGCTGCGCTATGCGGGGATCATGGCGGAAGCGGTCGACCTCGACCGGATCCCGTGGCCGTTGGATGCGGTGCTTGCCGCGGTTCGTCCATGAGTGTGCGCAGGTCGTGGGCGCGGCCCGGCAGGGCGCGCACTTCGCCGGTGCTCGAGAACCAGATGTAGAGCTCGAGCGCGGCCGCGGGAGCGCGAGTTGGCAATGACTTTACCGGCCCGCCATCCGCACTTGTCTGGACGCGTCAGCAGTGCTGCGAGATCTTCTCACTGCGCCCCGCCCACGGGCGAGCCCATTGAACGGGAAGGTTCTCTCGACGATGTCACCGCTCTCCCGCCGCGCGCTGCTCGGCGCCGCCGCCGTCGGCACCGGAACCGCGCTCGGTGCCCTTCCGCTGCGTGCGGCCCGCGCCAGGGCCGCCGCCACCGGGTCCATCACCGACGTACGCCACGTCGTGATCCTGATGCAGGAGAACCGCAGCTTCGACCACTACTTCGGCACGCTCAAAGGCGTGCGCGGATTCGGCGACCGCGCCACCGTGCTGCTCTCCGGCGGCAACTGCGTTTTCAACCAGCCAAACGGCAGCGGCCGGCAGTACCCGTGGAACCTGAGCAACGGCTCCGGGAACATAGTGGCCAGCGCGGAGACCCTGGCCCAGTGCGACGGCTCGCTCGATCACGGCTGGAGCACGCAGCACCAGGCCTGGAACGGCGGCAAGATGGACTCCTGGATCGCCGCCAAGGGCTCGAACCGCACCATGGGCTATTTGACCCGCGCGGATATCCCTTTCCATTACGCGCTTGCCGATGCCTACACCGTGTGCGACGCCTACCACTGCTCGATTCTGAGCGCGACCGGGCCGAACCGCACGTACTTGTGGAGCGGCATGATCGACCCGGCCGGGACCGCCGGCGGACCGGCCTATGACGGCGGCTCGGAGTCCGGGCTCGGCTGGCAGACCTACGCCGAGGCGCTGCAGAACGCGGGCGTGACCTGGAAGCTGTACCAGGTCGGCAGCGACAACTTCGGCGACAACGCGCTGGCCTACTTCAAGCAGTTCACCAACGCTGCCACCGGCTCCCCGCTCTATATCAATGGTATGAGTTCGGTTCCCGGCGGCACCGGATCTACTCCGACCGACATCGCCGCCGCCATCAAGCAGGACGTGATGAACGGGACGCTGCCGCAGGTCTCCTGGATCGTCGCCAACCAACAATGCTCTGAGCACCCTGACGCCCCGCCGCAGGACGGCGCGCAGTTCGTGCACGAAGTCATCCAGGCGCTGGCTGCCGATGAATCAGTGTTCGACTCCACCGTGCTGTTCGTCAACTACGACGAGAACGACGGGTTCTTCGACCACGTTCCGCCGCCGGTGCCGCCCGCTGGAACGGCCGGCGAGTTCATCCTGAACGGCACCCCGATCGGGCTCGGCTACCGGGTGCCGATGCTCGTCGTCTCCCCGTGGACCCGCGGCGGCTGGGTGGATTCGCAGACCTACGACCACACCTCGGTGATCCGCTTCCTGGAGACCTGGACCGCCGCGCTGGGCAAACCGGCCCGCTGCCCGAACATCAGCGCATGGCGCCGTCAGATCTGCGGCGATCTCACCGGCGCCTTCGACTTCGCCAACCCGGTCTACGGCCTGCCCTCGACGCTGCCTGCCACCGATTCGACGATCAGCATCTACTACTGCGACATCATGCTGAACCCGTCCGCGGCCACAAACGCCTTGCCCGCCCAGGAATCGGGCACCAAACCCGCCCGCGCGCTGCCGTACCAGCCCAACGGCTACGTCAGCTCGATCCAATACGGCTCGAACGGCCAGATCCTGCTATGGATCGAGATGACGAATCAGGGATCGCAGGCTAGCGGCGCCGCGACATTCTCCGCCTACGCCAACGCGTTCCGCAGCGGCGGACCATGGCAGTACACCTGCACGGCCGGCGGCGCGGTCACCGACTACTTCAACATCGGGTCCGGATACGGCGCCGGCAAGTACGACCTGACGCTCGTCGGTCCGAACCGCTTCCTGCGCCGGTTCCAGGGCGACGCCGCCGCGGCGGGCCAGCACGCCGAGGTCACCACGTCGTACGCCCCGGCGCCGGACACCGGCAAGCTCGCGATCTGGTTCGCCATGACGAACTCCGGCTCCGGCCCGGCGACCTTCACCATCACCTCGAACCACTACCGCGGCGACGGACCGTGGACTTACTCGGTTCCGGCCGGCGGCAGCGTCTCGGACTACTTCAACCAGGTCGCCTACTGCGGCGGCTGGTACGACTTCACGATCACGGTCAGCACCGACGCCGCCTGGTCGCGCCGCTTCACCGGACACCTGGAGACCGGAGCGGCCAGCGTCACCGGCTGACCGTTTCGGACGTCGCCTCGGCGAGCGCGGCCAGCCGCACCAGCGATTCCTTGACGTCCCGTCGCTGCCCGTCCAGCCGGTGCGCCTCGCGGTCCGGCAGGCTGACGCTCACGTGGATGCTGGTACCCGCGCCCACCTCGGCGAGCTGCCATACGAAGCTGATATCAGAGACCTGACAGGAGACGGTGACCCGGCCGTTCAACCGGTCGGTGCGCAGCTTCTGCGGCATGGGGAAGTCGGGATAGCCGGTCGGCCACTGGGTGAACCGGCCCGGCGCGTCCTCGCGCACGGTCTCGATGCCGACCCACCAATCCGGGAAGCGCGCCGGGTCGAACAGCAGCTTCCACACCTCCTCGACCGGCGCGCGACTCGGCGCGCTCAGCTCGAACTCGGGCATCACAGCACCTCCGTAAGCTCGGGACTCTCCAGATCATCGAGGGCGGCCAGTTCGGCGGTGAGCCTGCGCAACTCCCGCTCCGGTTCTACCAACCCGACGACGGGCGCGCGGCCGAGGTCGACGAAGTTGGCCATGTACTCGGCGCCCGTGCTGCGGTGCAGGTGGCGCTGCCAGACCGCGGCCGCCTCGCGCATCCGGCGCCGGGCCTGGTCGCGGTCACCGCGGGCGAGCGCGATCAGCCCTTGGACCCGGGTCATCCGCGGCACCAGTGCCCACGGCTGATCGCCGGCGCGAACCGGCTCAAGGGCGGCCCTGCGCACCTCGGCGGACGCCTCCTGCGGCCGTCCGCAGCGGGCCAGTGCCTCGGCGCGGGCGAGCCGGGCGGCCGGGCGGCTGATCTCGGCGTCCTCGTCGAGCGCCGCACCGAGCAGCTGCGCGGCGGACTCGTGCTGCCCAGCCTCCAGCGCGATCAGTCCCGCGTCATGGCGGGCGAGGGCCGCGGCAGCGGGGGAGTCCATGCGGTCGGCCATGGCCAGCTGTTCCCGGCCCAGCGGCAGCGCTTCCGCGTGCCGGCCGAGCCGGGAGAGCACGAACGCCCGGCTGGCGACGCATCGCAGCTCGATCGCGGTGAATCCGCGGGTCGCGGCGACCGCGGCGTCCGCGGCCCGTAGCGCCCCGATCATATTGCCGGACCAGCTAAGCGCACAGGTCAGATGGATCCACACGCTGTAGGCCAGGTCCGGCCGGCCAGCCCGCCGCGCGGCCGCACCGCCGCGCTCGGCCGCCGTTTCGCAACCGTCGAACCTGCCTAGCCGCAGCAGCGACATCAATTCGGCATTGGCCATCTCCGCCACCATCGAATCGTCGTGCGGATCGACGAGCCGAGCCACTTCGCCCAGCAGCATGACAGCGCGATCCGGATCTCCGGCGGCCGATTCGCCCCAGGCGAGGCCGAGCAGCACGTCCGCGCGCAGCGAGTGCGGGGCGTCGGCGGGCAACAGCTCCCACGCCCGCTGGTACGCCTCGATCGACGCGCGCGGATTGCACACCACCGTGCGCAACACCTTGCCCCGCCGGCACCAGGCGACCGACTGTTCCCGCTCCGAGAGCAGTTCGCGCGCCGCCTGCCATTCGCGTTCGAACTCTGCTTCCCGGCCGAGCCAGCCCAGGGCCTCGGCCAGTTCGAGCCGCGGCTGCGCCGCGCCCGGGTCGCAGCGCACTGCCTCGGCCCAGAATCTGGCCGCCTCCGGCATCGCGCCGAGCGACCTGGCATGCCGGGCCGCGCGCTGCCAGCGCGGCCCGGCCAGGTCGTCACGTCCGGCGCGCCGCAGATGACCGGCCACCTCGGCCGCGACCGGGCCCGGGGACCTGGCGGCCGATTCGATGGCGAGCGCGAGCTGTTCGTAGCGGCGGCCCTGCTCACCGAGATCGGCGCGCACCGCCTCGGCGAGCAGGGCGTGCCGGAACCGCAGGCCGCCGCCGCTGCGGAAGACCAAGCCGCTTTCCAGGATGGCGTGCTCGGCCTCGTCGCGGTCCGGCAGCGCCAGCGCGGCGAGTTCGCCGGCGGACAGTTCCCGGCCCGCGGCGGCGAGGGCTTCGACGAGGTCGCGGGCCGGGCGCGGCAGCGTTCCGGTCGCGGCGCGGACCATGGCCCGCAGGTCCTGTGGCGGAGCGCTTCGCCCGGCCGCGAGCGCGCGGGCGCTGGCCACCGCCAGCAGCGGATTGCCTTCCGCGGCATCGACCACTTGCTCGACCGCGGCGTCTGGCAGATCGGCCACACTACGGGCCACCGCCGCGACCTCAGCCTGCGAGAGCGGACCGAGTTCGATCTCTGTCACCTCGACGCCTCGCCCGACCAGATCCGCGATCAGCGCGTCGGCGGCCGGGCGCTGTGGCCGGTCGCGCCGGGTGAGCACGAACAGCACGGGCCTGGCCGCGAGCCGCCGCCCGATGTGCGCGCACAGTTGCATGCTGGCCGGATCGGCGCGGTGTACGTCCTCTGCGACAAGGAGCACCGGCCGGTTCGCCGCGGCCCACTCCACGAGCCGCAGCACCGCATCGAACAGGCGCAACCGTTCCAGCTCGGGGGAGGAGACGACCGGCGGCGGCGCGTCCCGGCCGAGCTGCGCGGGCAGATCGGGAGCCAGCCGGCCGAGGTCGGATGCCCAGTTGGCATTCTCCGGAGCGGAAACCGTGCGCGCCAGCTGCGGCACCAGTTCCTGCCAGATCGCCAGCGGCGCCTCGCCGCCGACGTCGACCCCGGCGCCCATGGCGATTCCGGCCCCGGCGTTGTCCGCGCGGCGAGCCAGCTCGGCGACCAGGCGGGTCTTTCCGATCCCAGCCTCTCCGGTGATCAGCACGACGCGGCCCTGGCCAGCCCGCGCCGCCGCCCAGGCCGCGGCCAGCGCGCGCAGTTGTGACGCACGTCCGAACAGCGGCCGGTTTAGACCTGGAGCGGAAGCCGACGTGGCGGCGCCGGGGCCTCGCGCCTCGGCGAGCGCGGCGCGCAACGAGGGGCCCGGCCGCACGCCGAGCTGTTCGCGCAGCCGAGTGATCACGTCCCGGCCGACCACCAGCGCACCGGCGCGGTCGCCCGCGGCCGCTAACTGGCGGATCAGGTCGGCGTGCGCGGCCTCGTCCAGCGGTTCCAATGCGCAGCGCAACCGTGACCAGCGCGCCGCGTCAGCGGCGTCGCCGTCGCGCTCGGTGCTCGCGGACCGCTCGGCCAGCGTCTGCGCGAGCTGCGCCCGCTGCCGCTGCCGCGCCGCATCAGCCCAGTCCTCGGTGTATCCGGCCAGCAGTTCGTCGTGGCACAACGCGGCCGCCGCCGCGGCGTCTCCCGCTGCGGCGCGGTCTCGGCAGTCGTCGACATCGACCGTCACCGTTCCGGGAAGCAGCCCGACCGAGGTGCGGGAGGCTTCCAGTACGTCATCGCCGAGGGCCTTGCGCAGCGCCCATATGGCGGTCCGCAGATTCGCCCGGCCCGCTGCGGCAGTCGCGTCGGGCCACAGCTGGACTGCCACGTTCTCGCGGTCGTGCGGCCCCAGGCGCAACGCGAGGAAAGCGAGCAGCCGTCCGGCCGGAGCTGGAAGCGAGATCTGCTCACCGTTGCGTTCCGTGGCCACTCTCCCCAGCAGCCGGACCTGGAGCATGTCCTCACTTTAACTTCGGTCCCGGCCTGCGGCTATGGCTGCGATTGACGATGCGTTGACGCTGCCGCAGACGGTCCCGCGCGCAGGCTGACGGCTATAGAGCTCGACCTCGGCAAACGCCCGAGCGCGCCAATGCATCCAGGAGGGACCATGACCATCGACCAAGACAAGATCGACGAGCTGCTGGGTCAGTTCGTCGCCGACCTCGGCGCCACGATCGCGGCCGGCAACGTCGTCGTCGGACACCGGCTCGGCCTCTACCGTGACCTCGCCGATCAGCCGGCCACCGCCGAGCAGCTGGCCGGCCGCACTGGCACCGACCCGCGCTACGTGACGGAGTGGCTGCGCGGACAGGCGGCGGGCGGCTACGTCAGTTACGACCCGGACACCGACCAGTTCTCGCTGACGGAGGAGCAGGCCTACGCGTTAGCCGATCCCAAGGGGCCGCTCTACCTGCCCGGCGCGTTCCTGCTCGCCCTCGGCGCGTTGCGGGCCGAGTCGCAGATCACCGATGCCTTCCGCACCGGGGCCGGAATGGGCTGGCATGAGCACCACGAGGACGTGTTCGCGGGCACCGAGATGTTCTTCCGACCCGGCTACATCGCCAACCTCACCTCCAGCTGGATCCCGGCGCTCGACGGTGTCGAGGAGAAGCTCACCGCCGGCGGCCGGGTCGCCGACGTCGGCTGCGGACACGGCGCCTCGACCGTGCTGCTCGCCCAGACCTACCCGAACGCGGTGATTCAGGGTTCTGACTATCACAGGGCCTCGCTGGACACCGCCCGCAAACGCGCCGCCGAAGCGGGGGTCGCCGACCGGGTTCACTTCGAGGCCGCCTCGGCGCAGATGTTCTCCGGTACCGGCTACGACCTGGTCGCCACCTGCGACTGCCTGCACGACATGGGCGATCCGGTCGGCGCGGCCCGGCACATCCGCCAGACGCTAGACCAGGACGGCACCTGGCTGATCGTGGAGCCGCTGGCCGGCGACACGCTCGCGGACAACCTGAACCCGGTCGGCCGGGTCTATTACAACTTCTCCACCTTCGTGTGCGTGCCCAACGCCCGCTCGCAAGCCGGCGGCCACGCGCTGGGCGCGCAGGCCGGCGAGGCCGCGATCCGCCAAGTCGTCGAACAGGCCGGGTTCAGCAGGTTCCGCCGCGCCGCCGACACGCCGTTCAACGCCGTCTACGAGGCCCGTCCCTAACCGAAACCGATCACCGAGAACCAACTCTAAAAACGACAGGAGCACCCTCATGACCAGGAAGATCCTCGACTGCCGTGCGGTCCCCAACGAGGTCGGCTGCACGCTGGCGCTCACCGGCGAGCCCGCCGAACTGGTCGCCGCCGCCGCGCACCACGCGGTCACCGTGCACGGGCACACCGACACCCCGGAGCTGCGCGAACTGCTCTCCGGCGCGCTGGCCGACGAGCCGTCGGTCTCCGCTCCGGGATCCTTCGTCCAGCTCGTCGAGTTCGACACCGACCGGATCGCCGAATGGGACCCGATCGTCGAGCGCTGGGCCACCGCGATCGGCGCGCGGCGCACGGCCCGCTGGGCCGTCCTCGGCGTCGACCGGGACCGGCCCGGACGGTACGTCACGGTGGTCGAGTTCCCCAGCTACCCGGAGGCGATGGCCAACTCCGACCACCCCGCGACCGCGGCGTTCGTCAAGGAGCTGCAGGCGATCTGCACCGGCGAGCCGAGCTTCCGCAACCTCGACGTGCGGACCGCGGTCTCCTATTGAGCGGTCGCTAAGATGACCGGAACGCACAACCGCGGCGAAGCAGAACCATGCCGAAGGGAAAGTCGTGAGCCAACGGCCCGTCTGGGCGCCGGACGACGTCGACATCGAGACACCGTCCGCCGCGCGCATGTACGACTACTTCCTCGGCGGTTCGCACAACTTCGCCGCGGACCGCGCGCTGGCCGAGGAGTACATCAAGGTGCTGCCGGACATGCCGCAGATCGCTCGCGCTCAACGCCGCGTGGTGCATCGCATGATTCGATACCTCACCTCGATCGGCATCGCGCAGTTCCTCGATCTCGGCTCCGGAATTCCGACAGCGGGCAACGTGCACGAGATCGCGCAGGTCGCGAACCCGGACGCGCGTGTCGTCTACGTGGACAGCGACGCCGTCGCGGTCACGCATAGCCGCTCGATCCTCGCCGATGCGCCACACGCCGCCGTACTGCGCGCCGACCTGCGCGATCCGGAGGCGGTGCTGGCCGATCCGGTCGTCACCGGACTGCTCGACTTCTCCGAACCGGTGGCCGTGCTGATGATCGCCGTGTTGCACTTCGTCCCCGACGAGGACGACCCGGCCGGGGTCGTGGCCGCCTATCGCGATGCCACGGCCCCGGGTTCCCACCTCGCGATCACCCACGCCACCAGCGACTACAAGCCGGAACTCGCCCGCCGAGCCGAGGCCGTGTACACCCGCGCCAGCCACCAGATCCACTACCGCAGCCGACAGCAGATCGCTGACATGCTGGCCGGCTACGACCTCGTCGAACCGGGCCTTACGGACATGATCCACTGGCGTCCCGACCCGGACACCGGAGCCGATCCGCTCGACGGCGACGTACGCCGCTACTCCGGATACGCCGCGCTCGGCCGCAGACCATAGCGATTGCACGTTTGGACATCGGCCGTTGCCTGGCCGTGCGCTGCCGGATGGCGGCCCGCGCACGATCCCCGGAACGCCGGCCGCGTGCGCCTCTTACCGGCTTAGCATCAGGGCACGAGCAGCGAGATCGCCGATTCCCTTAACCGGGACAGCTCGACCTCGCCGACGACGAGGAGTGCCCATGAGTAGCCACACTCTGAGCGCGACGCGCGGATTCTTGGCGGCCCGCGATCTGCTGCGCGCGTTGCGGGACGACTACGAGGCGGCCACGGCTCGGTTCTCGTGGCCCCGGCCCGAGCACTTCAACTGGGCGCTGGACTGGTTCGACCGGATCGCGGTCGACAATACGCGGATCGCCCTGCGGGTGCCCGGCGCGGTGAGTACGAACTCTGTCACCTACGCCGAGCTGTCCGAGTCCTCGAACCGGGTCGCGAACTGGTTGCGCCGACTCGGATTGCGCCGGGGCCAGCGGGTGCTGCTCATGCTGGACGATCAGCTCGCGTTCTGCGAGGTGATGCTCGCGGTGATGAAGCTCGGCGCCGTGCTGGTCCTGGTGCGCGCGACGACCACGGCGGCGGACCTGAGCGAGGCGATCGGCCGCGCGGCGCCGGCCCTCATCATCGCTGCCGGACAGGCCACCGACACGCTCACCGCGGTGAAGCCACGCGCGATTCGGGTCTGCGTCGGCGATAAGGTTCCCGGTTGGCACGCGTATACGGATGCTTATCTGGAGCGCCGCTCGTTCAGCCCGGACGGCGTCACTCGCATCGATGATCCACTCCTGATATACGCCACCGCGGGCAAGGCCGGTCGAGTCCGGATGGTGTGCCACACGCACGCGCATCCGATCGGCACGTTGCCCGGCACTTATTGGACCGGACTGCTACCAGGCGACGTGCATGTCGCCGTCACGGATGCCGGGTCGGCCGAGCACGTTTGGTCGACCTTCTTTCAGCCCTTCAATGCCGAAGCGAGCGTTGTCGCGGTGCGGTGGACACCCGACGCGCCGGCCCGGTTGCTGCTCGACGTGCTTGGCGAGGAGCGTGTCAGCAGTCTGTGCGTGACGTCGGCGGCGTGGGCGAGCCTGCTGCGGGAAGACGGCCGACTGCCGGCGTCCATACGCGAGGCGCGTTCGCTGGGCGCACCCCTCGCGCGCGATCTGGCTGACCGCGCGCGAACCGACTGGGGTATCGACGTGCGCAACGGATACGGACAGGCTGAGACCGGCGCGCTGATCGGTGTCACGGCTGGTCTTACGGCGCAGCCGGGAGCGATCGGTAAGTCGCTGCCCGGCCACTCCATCGTGCTGATCAATCCGCGCACCGCACAGCCGTCCCCGCAAGGCGAGGAAGGCGAGATCTGCGTCGAGCTCGCACACCGGCCGGTCGGGCTGATGTCAGGATGCTTCGGCGACACGGAATCGGCGATGGCGTCGTACCGCGGCGGTGGCTTCTACCGCACTGGCGATCTCGCGCACAGCGACGCAGCAGGCTGTCTTACGTACGCCGGCCGTGTCGCGGATTCTGTGACGGCTTGACCAACGTCAGTTTGTCCCGTCCAGCTGGACAACCCGCTTTTCCCATCCTCTAACCGCTGGCCGCCGTCCCGCTTTTCCCCAATAAACCCCTTGCGATGACATCTCCGCTACGCGGCTGGACTTCAGCGGCAAGTCTCGTTCACAACGGCGCTGGACCACAGACGCCCTTGCGCGCAGCGAGTCTCGCGATAGCTTCGCCGACGGCGGTTGACGGTAACGCGGGACACGCGTGTACAGGTTTTTCACTCCACCACGCGCAAACGAACCGCAGGCACCATCGGCTCAAGACAGCGGGAAGCTGGAAAGTGCAGCGCGGCAGCGAGGGTGACGTGGTGTGGAGCGCGCCGACCGGGCACCGGTACATCACCACTACGGAAGCGTATGCGGTGTGAGGAGGAGAGCCGGCGATGTCGCTGGTACCCCCCTTTCTGAAAATCTGTGCACGCGTGTCCCGCGTAACCCTCAACCGCCGTCGGCGAAGCTATCGCGAGACCCCCAGCGCACAAGGGCGTCTGTGGTCCAGCGCCGTTGTGAACGAGACTCGCCGCAGTAGTCCAGCCGCGTAGTGGAGATGTCATCGCG
>NZ_DATNGK010000050.1:0-42743 GCF_035605935.1 Actinocrinis sp.
CTGCAGCGGGTGTGGGGCGCCGACCCGTGGCTGAAGCTGGTCAAGGCGCGCGAGGCCGCGGACGCGCTGGGCGCGAACACCGTGGTCGTGCACCCGCCCTTCGTCTGGCAGACCAAGTACGCGGCAGAGTTCGTCGCCGGAATCAAGCGGATGCAGGACGAGACGGACGTGCGCTTCGCCGTCGAGAACATGTATCCCTGGCGCACACCACGCAACCGGATCGTGCGCGAGCGCGGCGTCGAGGCGTACGCCCCCGGCTGGGATCCGACCGAGCAGGAGTACCCGCACTTCACCCTGGACCTCTCGCACACTGCGACTTCGCGCATTGACACGATGGCGATGCTGGAGCGGATGGGCAGTCGGCTCGCGCATCTTCACCTGGCCGACGGCAGCGGTTCGAACGCCGACGAGCACCTGGTGCCGGGTCGCGGAAACCAGCCGTGCGCGCAGATCCTCGGGCTGCTCGGCCGCAACGACTTCGACGGGAACGTGGTGCTGGAGGTCAACACCCGCCGGGCGATCGACCAGGACGGCCGGGACGTGGACCTGCACGAGGCCCTGCTGTTCGCCCGCCGGCACCTGGCCGGAGTCGCCGCGGTGCCGGCTGCCGCCGAGATGCCGCAGATCCGGGCGGCGGACGAGGACAGCGCGGCGGAAACCGCCGACCAGCCGGTGAACAAGTGACTCGCGAACAACTGACCGGTGACCAAGGAACCCGACGAGTGAAGGCGCAGGGTGAGTCAGATGGCTGAGACCGTGGAGCGTGGCGGCGGGCAGCGGCGGATCGCCGTGCTCGGCGCGGGCAAGATGGGCGAGGCGCTGGTCTCCGGCGTGCTGCGGGCCGGAAAGCCCGCCGCCGACGTGCTGGTCACCGCGCGCAGGGCCGATCGGGCCGCCGAGCTGGCCGAACGCTACGGCGTGGCCGCGGTCTCCAACGCCGAGGCGGCCAAGCGCGCCGACACGCTCATCCTCACCGTGAAGCCGCAGGACATGGCCGCGCTGCTGGCTGAGCTGGCGCCGCACGTGCCCTCCGACCGGCTGGTCATCTCGGGCGCGGCGGGCATCACCACCGCGTTCGTCGCCGATCAGATCGGCGTGCCGGGGCTGCCGGTAGTGCGCGTGATGACGAACACCCCGGTGCTCGTCGACGAGGCGATGTCGGCGATTTCAGCGGGAGCGCACGCCACCGATGAACACCTGCGTCGTGCCGAGGAGATCTTCCGGCCGGTCGGCAAGACGGTGCGGGTGCCCGAGTCGCAGCAGGACGCGGTCACCGCACTTTCCGGCTCCGGACCGGCCTACTTCTACTATCTGGTCGAGGCCATGATCGATGCCGGCATCCTGCTCGGGCTGCCTCGCGCCACCGCACACGAGCTGATCGTGCAGTCGGCGATCGGTGCCGCGGTCATGCTGCGTGATTCGGGCGAGCACCCGGTGAAGCTGCGCGAGGCGGTGACCTCGCCGGCCGGGACGACCATCTCGGCGATCCGGGAGCTGGAGCGGCACAGCGTGCGCGCGGCGCTGCTGGCCGCGCTGGAAGCGGCACGGGACCGCTCGCGGGAACTCGCCCAAGGCTGAGAACAGCCAGCTCGCTCACCCGGTAGCGCGTCCACGTTTGTACCCATTACCGGCTGATCACGGTTAGGGCACGAGGCTTCCACGTGATCGAATCGCGGCTTAGTCTGAGGCCACCACCGTCCCACCGGACGCGCTGGACGCTCCGGTGGGACGGCGAGAAATCCCCCGCTCTCCCCGAACCCCCCGCCCCCCTCGCGCAACCAACATGCTGCTTACGATGTATCGCGTGAGGAAAATATGGGCCGGGGCGGGACTGCTTCTGACGCTGGCCGTCGTCGCCACCGCCGCGCTCGCGGGTTGCAGCTCGAACACTGATTCGCAGGTCAAGACCGCCGCGGTCGGGTACGCCACGGTCGCCCAGGTGGTCCAGGCGCCCGCGAACATCGTGCCGAAAGCCCAGGTCAACCTCAGCGCGCCGGCGGACGGGACCGTCGCCGATCTGACCGTGCAGGACGGCCAGCGGGTGACGGCCGGTCAGCTGCTCGGCGTCGTCTCCTCCCCGGCCGCTCAGCAGCAGCTCGCGGAGGCGAAGAAGGCGCGGGATCAGGCCTCTTCGGCCGGCGGCTCAGGCATCCAGGCGACCGGCGCGGGCTTCACCCGCGCCGAGAACACCGCGCGCGGCAACGCGGACCGGGCCTTCAACCAGGCCAGGACGGCGGCGAAGCAGATCACCGATCCGGCGCTGCGCAAGGCGTTGCTGGATCAGATCTCCGCGACACAAAGCTCTTACGACGCCGCGATCAGCGCGGTCGGCGCGACGATCAACGAGTTCCAGCAGGGCCTCGCCTCGGCCTCTCAGGTGCTCGCGGCGCTCGGTCAAGCGCAGCAGACCCAGGCGCAGGCGGCGGTTGACGTCGCACAGCGGACCGTGGACGCGCTGAAGATCACCGCGCCGATCTCCGGCGTGGTGACCCTCGGCAACGGTCAGGCCAGCGCCGGCACCGCAGGGCTTGGCTCGCTCAGCCAGCTGCTCGCCGGCGCGGCTTCCGGTTCGGGCGGCTCTGCCGGCTCAGGGGCGGCGGCGCTCGGCTCGGTGGCTGGTAGCGGTTCGGGCTCGGGCGGTTCAGGCTCGGGCGGCTCCGTGATCAGCGCCGGCAGCCCGATCTCCTCCGGCGGGGCGCTGTTCACGATCACCGACGCGTCGAGTCTCTCGGTCACCGCGCAGGTCGACGAGACCGACGTGCTCACCGTGAAACCGGGCGTCAGCGCGCACATCCAGCTCAACGCGGTGCCCGGCGCGGATTATCCGGGCACTGTCACTGCCGTCGACCCGAACTCCACCACCTCGACGCAGGGCGGCGTCACCTACACGGTGCGGATCACCCTCGGCGTCGGCACGCTCTCGGACGGCTCAACGGCTCCGACGCCGCTGCCCGGGATGAGCGCCATCGCGGACCTCGACGTGGTGACCGTTCAGCACGCGCTCTCGGTCCCCTCCGCCGCACTGGTCACAGACGGCAACGTGACGAGCGTGTGGATCATCGACGGTGGCGTCGCGCACAAACACCCGATCCGGCTCGGCGCACAGGGCGACAAGACGGTCCAGGTGCTCAGCGGCCTGAACGCGGGCCAGCGCATCGTGATCGCGGGAGCCGACAAGGTCGCCGACGGTGACCACGTTGGCTGAGCAGGCGAGCGCCCCGGACCTGGCCGGCGGCGAGCGCGCGGGCATCGCGATCGAAGCGCGCGACGTGCGGCGGGTCTACCAGCTCGACGGCATCGAGGTGGCGGCGCTGCGCGGCGTCTCGCTGCGTATCGAAGAGGGCGAATACGTCGCGATCACCGGTCCCTCCGGCTCCGGCAAGTCCACGCTCATGCACCTGCTCGGCTGCCTGGACCGGCCGACCTCGGGCACGCTGCTGATCGGCGGCCGCGACATCGCCAAGCTCGGCGACGCGGATCTGGCGCAGGTGCGCAACGAGGAGATCGGCTTCGTCTTCCAGGCCTTTCAACTGCTGGCCCGTACCTCAGCCCTCGACAACGTGGCGCTGCCGCTGACCTACCGGGGCGTCGGGCGCGGCGAACGGCGACGCCGGGCAACGGCGGCGCTGGAAGCCGTACACCTCGGTCATCGGCTTGGGCACCGGCCGACCCAGCTTTCCGGCGGCGAGCAGCAGCGGGTGGCGATCGCGCGGGCGCTGGTCGGCGAGCCGCGGGTGCTGCTCGCGGACGAGCCGACCGGCAACCTGGACACCACCAACGGCGAGGAGGTCATGGCGATCCTGGAGCGGCTGAACCGGGAGCGCGGGGTCGCAGTCGTTTTGGTTACCCACGAGGCCGAGATCGCGGCGCGAGCCCGCAGGTTGATCCGCATCCGGGACGGCGTGGTCGTCGAGGACAGCGTCGTTGTACCGGACGGCGTGAGCGAGCCGCCGCATCGGGGCGCCAGGCCAGACGCACCGTCGCCTGAATCCTCGCCTGAACCGTCCCCTGAACCGGAGCGCGCGCCAACGCGTAAGCCAGAACTCGACGACACTCTCGTCGACGGTGCCGCGGCGACCGAGGTGAAGCAGGCGTGAATCCGCTGGAATCCCTGCGCGTCGCGGGCGAATCGCTGGCCGCCAACCGGCTGCGCTCGCTGCTGACCATGGTCGGCGTGATCATCGGGGTCGCGGCGGTGGTGGTGCTGGTGGCCATCGGCGGCGGCGCGAAGAACATGGTGGAGAACGAGGTCGAGGGCCTCGGCTCGAACATCATCCTGATCGTGCCGGGCAAGTTCGCCTTCGGGACCGCGCCCTCGGTCTCCCGGCTTCAGTTCTCAGACATCGATCTCGCCTCGCGCATCGTCGGCTCGCCCGATGACGTGACCGCCAGCATCACCTCCGGTGAGCAGATCCGCGCCGGCTCGCTGAATTACTTCGCCACGGTGCAGGGCCTCACCCAGACCGTGCCAGAGGTCTTCAATCGGCCTATCGCAGAGGGCGCATACCTGACCAAGTCCGATGTGGACACCGGCGCCCGGGTCGTCGTCCTCGGCGCCGATGTCGCCTCGGCCCTCTTCCCCGGCGAGGATCCGGTCGGGCGGCCGGTGACCATCGCCGGGGTGCGGTTCCGGGTCGTCGGCGTCGCCGTGCGTCGCGGCTCGGCATTCGGAGTGAGTCAGGACACGCAGGTGGACATCCCGATCACCGCCGCGCAGCGCCTCTTCGGCGTCTCGGCGATCCAGGGCCTCGCGGTGAAAGCCCCGACCCCGGACCGAATCGGGCCGCTGTCCGACGAGCTGATCGCCGCGCTGTCCGCCAAGTACCCCGGCGAGCAGTTCTCCGCGGTGACCCAGGATCAGATCCTCGGCACCATCGGCAAGATCCTCTCCCTGCTCACCCTGGTGCTGGCCGCGATCGCCGGGATCTCGCTGCTGGTCGGCGGGGTCGGGGTGTCGAACATCATGCTGGTCGGAGTCAGGGAGCGCACCCGCGAGATCGGGCTGCGCAAGGCGCTCGGCGCACGGCAGCGCGACGTGATCCTGCAGTTCCTGATCGAGGCGGTCCTGCTGACCGCGGTCGGCGGCACGATCGGCATCCTGTTCGGCGTCGGAGTCTCCGCGGCGATCGGCGCGTTCAGCCCGCTGCCCACGGCGATCGCCTGGTGGTCCCCGGCCGTGGCCTTCGCGGTCTCGGTCGCGGTCGGCGTGATCTTCGGCGTGGTGCCGGCCCGGCGGGCCGGCCGGCTTGACCCCGTAGTCGCGCTGCGCACGGATTGAGCGCGGGATGGACCGACGCGTGCCAAACGATCAAATTGATCCAAATCCGTGCCCTGGCGCCCGGCGGCCCGATACCCTCGGCGATATGAGCGCTCTGGTTCCGGTCGTCGCAGAACAGCTCGACCCGACCCGTGAGGTCCTGGTGGAGCACCTGACGGCGACCGGGATGGCGGGCCGGGTCGCCACGCCGCGCGAGAACAACCTGCTGCACTACCGGCTGCTGGCCGACCGTGATCCGTACTACCTGCTCGGGCTCGATCCGTCCGCGCACTGGACCCGCGATTCCGTGCTCGAGCTGATGGTCCGCAAGGTGGGTGTCAGTTCCCTGCTTAACCACAGGGCCGGCCAGGACACGATCGATCCGGAGCGCACCGCCGACGCGTTGGACCGGTACGCCGCGCGCTTCGGCGTCGCGCTGCGCGACCGGCAGCGGGTGCTGTTCGCCACCGGGCACCCGGGCAACCTCGGACCGCTTTACCAGCGCTTTGCCGCGGCATTACGGACGGCGGGCGGCACCGTCGTCGAGGCGGCGGAAGGGTGGTCCTACGACGCCGCGACGCACCGCGGCCGCAAGCACCTGGAGATCCGTTACGACCTCGGTGTCGCAGTGGTCGAAGACCCTGGTGGGCCGGTGCACAGCCACGCCGCCCGGCCGATCCGGGCCGTACTCGCCGAGTTGGCCGCGCGCCGCGAGCCGCTGCCCGATCTGGTGCTTGCGGACCACGGCTGGTGCGGCGGCGCGGCGCAGGCCGGGGTGGACGCGATCGGGTTCGCGGACTGCAACGACCCGGCCCTATTTGTCGGCGAGGACGAGGGAATCGTGCAGGTCGCGGTGCCGTTGGACGACGGCCTCGACCCGGAGCGGTACGAGTTGCTCGGCGACTACGTGCTCGCCCGAGCGCAGCTCATCGCCGGCAACCAGTAGACGCCAGGTGGGGCGAGCCGGGCGCAGGTGGGCCGCTCACCCGTTCGACAGGGCCATCCTGATCAAGGTCGTGTACCCCATGCAGCCCCCGGCGCAAACCGGCGCAACTTTCACTTTGGCAGCGTAATGACGAAGTAGGGATATCCCCATAATTCGGAATCGCTCTCCCCATTCGCACCAGCGGCAACTACTGTGGGAGACGACACGCACACGCGTATGGACTATCGGACGGAGGGGCTGCCGGTGTCAACGCGCCTGCGCGAAAGGTGGATGACCCAGATGCCCAATGCCCAGTCGTCCGGGCCGGAGTCGGCCGCTGACGCCCAAAAGGCGCCGCAGCTGTTCGGCGACGGGACGGCGTTAGAGGACGTGAGCTTCCTCACGGTGGCCGAGGTCGCCGGGGTGATGCGGGTCTCCAAGATGACCGTCTACCGGATGGTCCACTCCGGAGAGCTGAGCGCGGTACGCGTCGGGCGCTCGTTCCGCGTGCCGGCCAAGGCGGTCCGCGAGTATCTGTCCGGCGCCTACGTAGGCACCGAGTAGCCATTACCGAGTAAGGCACACCGAGCGAACCGCTGTTGAAGGCGGGCTCCGACCGGCGAGCGCGAACCCGACGTCTGACACGATTCGGCGTCGTGCCGCGAGACCGGTTCGAGTCCGCCTTCACCATGACTTTCCCGCGGCGTTATCAGGTGCTCTCCCGGGCGGGTACCCTGGATCCCTGTCATCACAATCGTGAGAAGTGAGCGAGGGTTCCAAGTGGGCTCGGTCATCAAGAAGCGCCGTAAGCGCATGGCCAAGAAGAAGCACCGCAAGCTGCTGAAGAAGACGCGCATTCAGCGTCGCAACAAGAAGTAAGCCGCGGCGGCGCGGGTCATGAGGCGAGCGGCCGCGGTCTTGGTGTCCGCCGGCGGCGGGTACGCCGCCGGTACGACCCTGTCCCGGCCTCCCGGCACGGCGCCACGATCGCGCCGGCAGCCGGATCGCGGTGACGTCCGTTCTGACGTCCGCTGCTGTGACGTCAAGCGCCGCGACAACACCCGTCGGCACACAAGGCGGTGGCGCGGTTGAGCGGTTCCGGGACCATCCTGGTGACGGGCGCGGCCCGGCGGCTCGGCGCGTCCGTGTTGCGCGACCTGTTGCGCCACGGCGTGCCCGGCGACCCGCCGGTGGACCGGATCGTCGCGGTGGACCTGCGTGAGCCGCTGCCAGAGGACCGGGTCGAGGGCGTCGAGACCGTCGCCGCCGACCTGCGCACGCCCGAAATCGCTTCGCTCATCGCCCGGGTGCGCCCGCACACCGTGCTGCACCTGGACGTGCTGGCCGCGCCGGCCCAGGCCGGTGGTCGCACGGCGATGAAGGAACGCAACGTCATCGGCACGATGCAGCTGCTGGCGGCCTGCCAGAAGGCACCGACCGTGCGTCGTGTCGTGGTCAAGTCCTCAGCCGCGGTCTATGGCTGCGCGCCGCGCGACCCCGCGCTGTTCACCGAGGAGACCCAGCCGCATCGACCGCCGCGGGCGGGCTACGGGAAGGACGTCACCGAGGTCGAGGGCTACGTGCGCGGCTTCGCCCGGCGCCGGCCCGACGTCGCGGTCACCATCCTGCGGTTCGCCAACTTCCTCGGCCCGGACGTGCAGACGGCTTTCGTCGATTATCTGTCGCTGCCGGTGCTGCCGACCGTGCTCGGCTTCGACCCGCGGCTCCAGTTCGTGCATATCGACGACGTCGTGCAGGCGATCCGCATCGCCGCCGGAGACACCCACCCGGGCACGTACAACGTCGCCGGTTCGGGTGCGCTGACGCTCTCCCAGATCGCGCGCCGCCTCGGAAAGCCGACCGTGCCGATTCCCGCGTTCGCGACCTCCACCTTCGGCGCGGTGCTCAAGCGGGCCGGCGCCGCCGACTTCACCGGCGACCAACTCAGCCTTCTGACTTATGGCCGGGTGCTCGATACCGAGCGGATGATCGCCAGGCTCGGCCTCAAACCGCAGTACTCGACCGCCGAGACGGTGGCCGCGCACGCCGAGAGCGCCGGTCTGCGCCCCCTGGTCTCCCGGCGCACCGTCGAGGCCGCGGAGCAGCGGCTCAGCGCGCTGCTCGCCGGGCGCGCCGTGCGCCGGGAGAGCCGGCTGCTGCACGAGGATGGGCTCGCGGATTCGGACGGCGGCGGCTACCAGGACGCCGCGGACCGCCGTGACGACGCAGCCGGCTGGAAGGAGGACGGGTGAGCGAGCAGCCGCCGGAGCCGCACGCCACCGGCCGTCCGCCGACCGATCTGGTCGACTCGATCGGCCGGCTGATCGGCGGTTCGGACTGGGAGCGGCGCGCGGCGCGCGGCCTGGCCTTCCTGCGCCGCCGGATCACCGGGGACTACGAGGTCGACGAGTTCGGCTTCGATCCCGACCTCACCGAGAACGTGCTGCTCAGCGCCTTCCGGCCGCTGTACGAGCGCTACTTCCGGGTGGAGACGCGCGGGCTGGATCAGGTGCCGGACAAGGGCGGGGTGCTGATCGTCGCGAACCACTCCGGCACGCTTCCGTTCGACGCGGTCATGACGCAGATCGCGCTGGCCGACCATCATCCGGCGCACCGCCATCTGCGGATGCTGGCCGCCGACGTGGTGTTCACCATGCCGTTCATGGGCGAACTGGCGCGCAAGGCCGGGCACACCCTCGCCTGCAGCCCCGATGCCGAGCGGCTGTTGTGCAGCGGCGAGGTCGTGGGCGTGTGGCCCGAGGGCTTCAAGGGCATCGGCAAGCCCTTCTCGGACCGCTACCGGCTTCAGCGCTTCGGCCGTGGTGGCTTCGTCTCGGCGGCGCTGCGCACCGGCACCCCGATCATCCCCACCGCGATCGTCGGCGCCGAGGAGATCTACCCCAAGATCGGCGATATCAAGCCCTTGGCGCGACTGATGAATCTGCCGTATATCCCGGTCACCCCGACCTTCCCGTGGCTCGGACCGCTGGGTGCGATCCCGCTGCCGTCGAAGTGGTACATCGCGTTCGGCGAGCCGATCGATACCTCGGGCTACGACCCGAGCGCGGCGGATGACCCGATGCTGGTGTTCAACCTGACTGACCAGGTGCGCGAGACGATTCAGGACACGCTGTACCGGCTGCTGCTCCAGCGTCGCTCGGTGTTCTTTTAAGAGCGGGTGTTCTTCTAAGAGCGAGCGGTTTTCTAAGCGAGAGCGGCGTTCTAGGAGAGGGCGGCCTTCTCAGGGCGCTGCTCCGCCAAGAGCAGCGCCCGTAACTCAGTCGGTCGGCGAGGCGGTGGAGCCGGAGCCGCCGAGTCCGAGGTCGATGCCGGGCAGGCCGGGTAGCAGCGGGGGCAGGTTGATGCCCGTCGACGGCAGTATCGGCAGCGGCAGCTGAACTCCTATCGTCGGCGTGGCCGAAGCAGAGGGCTGCGCGCTGGGGCTCGCGCCCGGCTCGTTCGACGCCTCACCGGACGGCAACGCGGAGGGATTTGCGTGCGCGGCGGAGGACTGGCCCGCGTGTGAAGGCGAACCGTGCGCCGCACCAGGTCCCGATCCGGTGCTACCACCAGGTTCAAGACCCGAATTCGGCGTCGGCGCCGCTCCGGCATGCGGCATCGCGGCCGCGGCCTGTTGCAGCTGCTGATAGAGGCTGTCCATCAACGCGACGATCTGCGCCGGGCGCGTCTGCAAGGTCAGCGGCAGCTGCCAGGTCAGGTCCACCACCCGCTGCCGCTCGGTGAGCAGGAAGTCGGACAGCGCGTGCACCGCCTGCTCGTCGCCGTGCTGGCGCACCTGATCCAGCAGCAGCTGCCCTCCATCGCCGATCATCGTCTGCAGATCGGTCAGCGCCTGGTCCAGGTAAGCGGCGGTCGGCGAGCCGGGCACGTCCGCGTCCCGGCGGGAGAGCAGCGCGTCGATCTCGGCCAGCCGGATGTCGGCGAGGTGCAGGTACTGGCCGCCGCGGTCGGTCGGCGAGCCGGACAGCGAAAGCTGGATGTTCTCAAACATCTTCTTCGCGCTGTACAGCGGATCGCCCGGCACCGCGCCCGCGGAGGCGATGGCGATGCCGCCGACCGAGCCGGTCGCGACAGCCACGCCGACGCCCGCGGCCAGCAGCCGCCGCCGCCAGGCCGCCGAGATGCCGGTGTGCGAGGGGCGGGCCGAGGCCGGCCTGCGCAGCCCCGCGTGCCGGCCACCGCGCTGTGTCGGCACCTGCGCCTTGACCGGTGAGGTGGCCAGTTCAGGGGTCAGCCGCACCAGTCGCTCGCGCAGCTGGGCACGGAACGCCTCGTCCATCCCGGGCAGGGCGGCATTGGTCCGCTCGACCCGGTGCGCCACCGCGACCATGGTCGCCAGTTGGGCGGCGGGCGCGGAGCCGGTGCCGTCCGAAGCGGACTGGTGCGCCGATGCCGCGGCGTTCGCGTGGGTGCGCCGCGTCGCCGTGCCGCGTGAGCCGCCAGATCGCGCGCCGCTCAGCGCGAGGTCGAACTCCTCCGCGAGTCGGCGCTCGCCGTGCTGTGCCATTCGCCTGCCACCTCCTCAAGCCTTCCAAGGCGGCCGAGCCGCCGCCGAGGGCCGGCCGCCCGAAGCCGCCGACGCAAGTTTGACTCGCCCCGACTGGGCAAGGTTGTGCCCTGATCGGCTTCCCGGACCCGATCGCGAAGCAATTTCACCCGGACGAGTGGATCGTGCAATTGCTCCTGCACATCCGGTGTTTCCGCGTGTCGGAGCGGTTACCCGGCGCAACGACGGCGAGGTGTGCCGAGTTACGCGAGTGAAGCCCTCCAGGGGGCCCCGCGCGCTGCGCGCCATCGCTCGCCCGCTGGCGGATCCGGTCCTGCTCGCGGTCACCGCAGCGAATCCACCGGTAGCAGCCGGGCCAGGGTGCGGATCGCCCGATATTGCAGGGTTTTGATCGCACCGTCGTTCTTTCCCATGATCTTCGCGGTCTCGGCGACCGACAGACCGTGCAGGAAACGCAGCGTCACGCACTCCTGCTGCTGGGAGTTGAGCTGGCAGACGGCGTCGAGCAACGCCTTGTTGGACAAGTACGCCAGCACGCTGTCCTCGGGGCTCGGCTCGGTCTGGTCCGAGTCGAGCATCTCGCCGGTCGGCACTTCGAGCCGGTAGCGGCTGGACTTGAAGTGGTCAGCCACCAGGTTGCGGGCGATGGTCACCAGCCAGGCGCCGAAGTCGCGGCCCTGCCAGGTGAAGGTGCCGATGCGGCGTAGCGCGCGCAGGAAGGTCTCGCTGGTCAGGTCCTCGGCCAGCGGCTTATTGCTGACGCGGTAATAGATGTAGCGGTAGACGGTGTCCGAGTAGGCGTCGTAAAGCTGCCCGAACGCCTCGCCGTCGCCGTCTTGAGCGAGTTCGACGAGGGCCAGCATGCGCCGCGATTCGGCGTCCTGGCTGCGCTCGTCGTAGCCGTTGTGGTCGGCGCCGCGTTGCCGCGGCGGCCGGCCGCGTGACTGACCGTACTCCCGGGGGGCGCGCTCCGGCGCCGCCGCGGCGTCGGATTCGGGCTGCGGTACGGGCAGTTCTCCGGGCGGCGAAGCAGGGGGCTCGAGCGAACGCGCGGCGGCTCCCGGCCGGTACGGGACCGCCGAGGCCGTCATCGCGGCTACGGCCAACCGCAGGCCGGACAAGCCGACGGCGTCGGCCCTGACGTCTCGATGCACGGGACTCCAGCTGTTCGGGGGCTGCATCAGTCCGGCGCGCGAGGGTGCCGCTTCGGTGCCCTTCGTGCCGGACTGCCTATCCAACGGCCACCCCGCCGCGCCGGACAAGGCAGGCGGTGCGGCGCCGCCGCAGCACCGGTCCGCGTGGGCTGCGGACCGCCGGTCGCGATCGGCTACGCCAATCATGACCGAGCGTGCGTAGGCGATCACCGCTCGTGGGCCGTCCACACATCGTAGGGAAAATCACTCCCCTCGTGTGTGGGTTTGGCACGACCGGCCCGGATCGACCGAGCGCGACACGAGAATACCGCTTCGTGTCCGTGAAGTTACTGCACGTATGCAAGGCGTCGGAAGGTGCACGTCTCAAGCTTGGATGAGCGGCTGATGGCGTGTCATCCGCCACGCAGACGAATCGTCGAAAGACCGTCAGCTGACGGCGGTTCGACGCCTTATCCGGCGATCGTGTCGGGCGCTTCGCGGCGTCGGCCGGCGCGGCGCAGCGCGGCGCCCGCCGCCACGGCGCCTGTCGTCGCACCGACCGCGGCGGAACTCGGCAGCCCGATTCGCATCAGCCGCACCCCGGTGCGGTACTCGATGACCGGCCAGCCCTGCTCCTGCGCGTAGTGCCTCAGCTTGTGATCCGGGTTGACCGCGTGCGGGTACCCGACGGAGGTCAGCATCGGCAGGTCGTTCACCGAGTCCGAATACGCGTGGCAGGACCCCAACGGGTAACCCTCGCGCTCGGCCAGCGCCCGCATCGCCTCGCCCTTCGCCGGACCGTGCAACACATCGCCGCTGATTCGCCCCGAGTAGATGCCGTCCACGGACTCTGCCACGGTCCCCAGCGCGCCGGTGAAGCCGAGCCGCTCGGCGATGATGCTCGCCAGTTCGGTGGGCGCCGCGGTCAGCAGCCACACCGGCTCGCCGCGGTTCAGGTGCGCCTGCGCAAGCGCGCGGGTACCCGGCCAGATCTTGCGCTCGAGGTAGTCGTCGAAGATCCGGTCGCAGATCCCGGTCATCTCGCAGACGGTCCGGCCCGCGGCGAAGGACAGCGCCCGCTGCCGGGTCGACTCCACCTGCCCGGCGCGCTCGCCACGGATCCGGAAGGTCAGCTGGCCCCAGCCGAACTTGGCGATGTCCCGGCCGGTGAGCATCCGGTGTGCGGCCAGACCGCGGGCCAAGTGAAAGAGTGAGGCGCCCTGGATCAGGGTGTTGTCCAGGTCGAAGAAGGCCGCGGTGCGCGGGCCGTGCCTGGTCGGGTCAGACGGATTCGCGTCACTCGCCGCGGGCCGAAGCAGGTCGAATTCGGCGAGCGGTGGTGCGTCGAGGCCGGTTGCCATGCTTGTAGACCATACTCGCAACACGGTAACTCCACGTTCGGCTTTGATGCCTGCTTGGTTACGGCCTTGCGACTACTGTGCGAGGGTATGGAGTCCCAGTCCCCCCGTATCACGTTGATCGGCAAGCCCGGCTGCCACCTGTGTGACGACGCCCGAACCGTGGTCGCCCGCGTCGCCGACGAATTGGGTGTCGGCTGGACCGAACTCGACATCACCCGGGACGAGGCGCTCGCCGAGCAGTACTGGGAGCAGATCCCGGTGACGCTTGTGGACGGCCGCCGGCACGACTTCTGGCGGGTTGACGAGGCGCGGTTGCGCGCCGCATTGCGTTGATGCATCAGCTGCTGCGTTGAAACAAGCCCTGCGATAAAGCAAACTGCGTCCTAGTGCCTGCTGCGCATCGTCCGCCAGTGAGCTGGTATTTCGCCTAGAACCGCGCTAAAGCCGCTGTGACTTCAGTCGCATCGCGCGCTCGTTCGGCGCTGGAGCGGACCCGTCCGACCTGGTCAGTGCCCAGGTCAGCGGACAAATAGAGTGATAGTAGACTTTTCAGGCAATCCGGGTTCCCACTTTGTGCGTGCGTTCACAAGGTCTTACGCTGTCGGCAGGTGCTGAGGCAGACCCACCAAGTGGCGCGCTCCGGCAACAGTCCCACCGCGACAGCGCCTTCAGGAGCACGATGGCCACCTTGCGTACCCAAGGCCCCAGGGGCGAACGCCCCGCGGGCCGCGGCGGCGAAGGTCCCGCCGGCCGCGCCTCGGCCATTCCAGAGGCGACCGTGGCCCGGCTGCCGGTGTATCTGCGCGCGCTCAGGGCGCTGGCCGAGCGCGGCACCGCGACCGCCTCCTCGGAGGAACTCGCGGCCATCGCCGGAGTCAACTCCGCCAAGCTGCGCAAGGACCTCTCCTACCTCGGCTCGTACGGCACTCGCGGCGTCGGCTACGACGTCGAGTACCTCGTCTACCAGATCTCCCGCGAACTGGGCCTCTCCCAGGACTGGCCGGTCGCGATCATCGGCATCGGTAATCTCGGGCACGCCCTGGCCAACTACGGCGGTTTCGTCAGCCGCGGCTTCCGGATCGCCGCGCTGCTCGACGCCGATCCGCGGCTGTCCGGCAACCGGGTCGCCGGCCTGGTGATCCGGCACATCGACGAACTCGACGAGGTGATCGCGGACAACGGCATCTCCATCGCGGTGATCGCGGTGCCGCCCGAGGCCGCGCAGGAAGTCGCGAACCGGCTGGTCGCCGTGGGCGTGACCTCCATCCTGAACTTCGCCCCGGCGGTGGTGACGGTGCCCGAAGGCGTGGTGCTGCGCAAGGTGGACCTGTCCATTGAGCTGCAGATCCTCGCGTTTCACGAGCAGCGCAAGACCGTCAACCAAGCCGCTCCGGGCACGCTTCGTGGCGCGCGCGTGATGCGGCGCCTGCGTGAGGATCCGGTTAATCCCGGCGAGTTCGACGACGATGCGACCGCCCCGGCGGGGTATTCGGATCCGACCGCGGACACCGAGCCGATCCCGCGCTACAGCTACGACGAACTCGACGAAGTGAGGCCGGCATGAGCCTGCTGGTGGTCGGCCTGTCCCACCGCACCGCCCCGATCCCGCTGCTGGAGAAGGCCGCGCTGCCGGCCGAGCGCGTCACGAAGCTGATCGGCGACGCCGTCGGCACGGAGCATGTGACCGAGGCGATAGCCGTCGCCACGTGCAACCGCCTGGAGATCTACGCCGATGTAACCCGCTTCCACGGCGCGCTGGCCGATCTGTCGGATCTGGTCAGCCTGCACACCGGGATCCCGGCTGAGGAACTGACCGAGCACCTCTACGTGCACTACGACAACCGCGCCGTGCAGCACCTGTTCAACGTCGCCTGCGGCCTGGACTCGATGGTGGTCGGCGAGCCGCAGATCCTCGGCCAGTTGCGCAGTGCGCTCGCGACCGGGCAAGCGGAGGGCACGGCCGGACGGGTCATCAATGATCTGACGCAGACAGCGCTGCGGGTCGGCAAGCGTGCGCACAGCGAGACCGGCCTTGACCGCGCCGGCCAGTCGCTGGTCACCGCGGCGCTCGACCTGGCAGTGCCGCTGCTGGAGACCGGCCGTCCCGCGCGGGCGGTGGTCGTCGGGGCCGGCTCGATGTCCTCGCTGGCCGCCACCACGCTCGTCCGGCTCTTCCCAGGCCTCGATCTGACCGTGGTCAACCGCACCCCGGACCGCGCCGGCCGGCTCGCCGAGACGGTGGGCGCTCGGGCGCTCGGCCTTGAGCAGCTGACCGAGAGCCTGTCCGAGGCCGACCTGGTGATCTCCTGCACCGGCGCGGTGGACACGGTGATCGCACCGGCCGATTTCGGGCCGGCTGAGCGATCACGCGTGGTCGTCGACCTCGCCCTGCCGCGCGATGTGGCCCCCGAGGTCGCCGCGCTGCCCGGCGTCACGCTGATCGATCTGGAGCGCATCGCCGATGCCGAGCGTGCGGGCGCCGCGCGGGTCGAAGAAGGCAGCGTCGAGGCGGTACGCCGGATCGTCGCCGAAGAGGTAGTCGCGTACGCCGCGGCCCAGCGCGCCGTGACTGTTGGACCGACCGTCACCGCGCTGCGCGGCATGGCAGCCGACGTCGTCGACGTCGAACTCGCCCGGTTCGACGGCCGGCTGCCCGACCTCGACGCCAAGGCGCGCGCCGAGGTGGCCAACACCGTGCGACGCGTCGTGGACAAGCTGCTGCACGAGCCGACGATCCGGGTCAAGCAGCTGGCTTCGGACCCCGGCGGCACTTCCTACGCAGTGGCGCTGCGCGAGCTGTTCAACCTTGACCCGGCCGCGCCCGCCGCGGTCAGCCGGGCTGAACCGGTACCGGCCGATGAAGCGGGCCGTCCCGGCGAAACAGACCCGGCCAGAGAAGAAGGCATCGCATGACCCGTGAGGCACTGCGGGTGGGAATGCTGCGGCTGGGAACCAGGCGCTCCAAGCTCGCCCTCGCACAATCCGGACTGGTCGCGCGCGCGGTCACCGAGAGCACCGGACGCCAGGTTGAGCTGGTGGAGATCACCACCTACGGCGACGTCTCCAAGGAGGCGCTGACCCAGATCGGCGGCACCGGCGTGTTCGTCAACGCCCTGCGTGACGCCCTCCTGGACAACCGCGTGGACTTCGCCGTGCATTCGCTCAAGGACCTGCCGACCGCCGAGCCGGCCGACCTCGTGCTGGCCGCGGTGCCGGAACGCGAGGACGTGCGCGATGTGCTGGTCGCCCGCGATCAGCTCAAGTTCGCCGACCTGCCAACCGGCGCACGGGTCGGCACCGGGGCGCCGCGCCGCGCCGCTCAGCTGCGGCTGCTGCGTCAGGACCTGGAGATCGTCGCGGTGCGCGGCAATGTGGACACGCGCATCGGCTACGTCACCAAGGGCGAACTCGACGCCGTCGTGCTCGCCTACGCAGGACTAAACCGCCTCGGCCGGATCGGCGAGGCGAGCGACTACTTCGACCCGAACGTGCTGCTGCCGGCCCCCGGACAGGGGGCCCTGGCGGTGGAGTGCCGGGCCGCGGACGGGGAGCTCGTCGGGCAGCTCGCCACGCTGAACCACGAGCCCACCCGGGCCGCGGTCAAGGCCGAGCGGGCGCTGTTGTCCTCGCTCGAAGCGGGGTGTTCCGCGCCGGTGGGTGGCTACGCCATCGCCTCGGCGAGCGAACTGCAACTGACCGGGACCGTGACCGAGGCGGGGACCTCGGGGGTACCCCGATCGATCAGGATGTCCGCCACCGGAAGCCCGCAGGAGGCTGAGCGGCTCGGGCGCGAGCTCGCCGCTCGGATGCTCGCTGAGGGCGCCGCAGGACTGATGGGGAAGCAGCGGTGACTATCACGACCGGGTCGGTAGCAACGCAGGTGTCGCACGGGACCGCGGTGAATGGCGCTGCCGTGCGCGGCAACGGTGCGGTGTTGGATGACGCTGCGCTGAATGACGCTGGCACTGCGTTGAAGCCGACCGCGCTCAATGGCGCCGCACGGGACGCCTCGATCGCGGACGACTCAGCGGCCGATCAAGAGGCTTACACCGCCGAGCCGCAGCGCGCGCGTGCCGCGGCCCGCGCCCGGGTCAGCTTCGTCGGCGCCGGGCCCGGTGACCCCGACCTGCTGACGGTCCGGGCGGCCGCGTTGCTGGCCGACGCGGACGTGCTCGTGGTCGACTCCCGGCTGCGCGCCCGGTTCGAGCCGCGCTGTCACGAGCGGACCCAGGTCATCGAGCTGATGCCCGCCACGCCGGCGGACAACGCGCTCAACGCGGACGGCTTCTCGGTGCCGGCTGCTCAGCCAGCTGACACCGCCGAGTTCGTCGGCGCGCACCCCTTGGTCTGCATCGACGAAATCATCGCCGCGGTGCGCGACGGTAAGTCGGTAGTCCGTCTCCTCGACGGCGATCCCGGCCTCTTCGGCTCCTTCGAAGCCGAGGCCGCCGCCTGTGCGAAGGCCGGCCTGCCGTTCGAGGTGGTGCCCGGGCTCGCCAGGGCGACCGCGGTCCCGGTCTTCGCGGGCATCCCGCTGAGCAAGGGCTCGATCGGCGACGTGCGGATGCTGTCCGCCCCGCACCCCAACGGAAACGCCGACTTCACCGCCTGGTCCGACTGGCACCGGCAGCTCGGCGAAGCCGGCGCGGCCACCTCCACCCTGGTGCTGCTGGGCATCGGCGACCGGATCGACGAGGTCGCCGCGGAACTGCTGGCGGCAGGCCGCCCCGGAAGCACTCCGGTCGCGGTGACCATCGACGGCTCGCTCACTTCCCAGCGCACCGTCACCGGCACGCTTGACCGGATCGCCGCGGCGCTCAAGGCCGAACCGGTCAAGCCCTCCGCGGCTGCCGCCTCCACGGATACCGTGGTGGTCGTGGGTTCGGTGGTGGAGCGTCGCTCCGAACTGTCCTGGTACGAGACCAAGCCGCTGTTCGGCTGGCGGGTGCTGGTTCCGCGCACCAAGGAGCAGGCCGGAGCGCTCAGCGAGCAGCTTCAGTCCTACGGCGCGGTACCGCACGAGGTGCCGACCATCGCCGTGGAGCCGCCGCGCACCCCGCAGCAGATGGAGCGCGCGGTCAAGGGCCTGGTCACCGGGCGGTACGAGTGGGTCGCCTTCACCTCGGCCAACGCGGTCAAGGCGGTGTCCGAGAAGTTCGAGGAGTACGGGCTCGACGCGCGCGCCTTCGCCGGGATCAAGGTCGCGGCGGTCGGCGAGCAGACGGCCAAGGCGCTAAGGGCCTTCGGCGTGGTGCCTGACCTGGTGCCTTCGGGCGACCAATCGGCGGCCGGGCTGCTTGAGGACTTCCCGGCTTACGATCCAGCTTTCGACCCGATCGAGCGGGTCTTCCTGCCGCGGGCCGACATCGCTACCGAGACGCTGGTGGCGGGTCTGGTCGAGCTGGGCTGGGAAGTGGACGACGTGACCGCGTACCGCACGGTGCGCGCCGCGCCGCCGCCCGCCGAGGTGCGCGAGGCGATCAAGGGCGGCGGCTTTGACGCGGTCCTGTTCACCTCCTCCTCCACGGTCAAGAACCTGGTCGGGATCGCGGGCAAGCCGCATGCGTCGACGGTGATCGCGTGCATCGGTCCGCAGACCGCGAAGACCGCCGAGGAGCACGGCCTGCGCGTGGACGTGCTCGCGCCCGCGCCGAGCGCCGCGGTGCTCGCCGAGGCGCTGGCCGCGTTCGGGCAGGCCCGGCGCGAGGCCGCGATCGCGGCCGGTGAGCCGGTGCTGCGGCCCTCGGAGCGGCGTTCCTCGCGGGCCCGGCGGGCGAAGTAGCAAGAGGACGGAAAGGCCGGGCGGCGCGCGGTGAACCGTAGGGCGTCGTCCCGGCGTGATGGGGTCACGTACCCCGAATCGTGCGCAGAGGCGGCGAATCCGGCGGATTTAAAGTCTGGGTTCAGCAAGGCGGATAGGCTGGTTTCATGACAGAGTCCCAGTTCCCGAACGTGCGGCCGCGGCGGCTGCGGCAGACGCCCGCGCTGCGTCGGCTGGTGGCCGAGACCCGGCTGCACCCGGCCGATTTCGTGCTGCCGCTGTTCGTGAAGGAGGGCCTTGACGAGCCGGCGGCGATCGCCTCGATGCCGGGCGTCTACCAGCACACGCTCTCCAGCCTGCGCAAAGCGGCGCATGAGGCAGTGACGGCCGGAGTCGGTGGCCTGATGCTGTTCGCCGTTCCGGAGGAACGCGACGCGATCGGCTCGGCCGCGGTCGATCCGGACGGCATCCTGCAGCGGGCGATTCGCGAGGTGGCCGACGAGGTCGGCGACTCGACCGTGATCATGAGTGACCTGTGCCTCGACGAGTTCACCGACCACGGCCACTGCGGCGTTCTGCGCGCGGACGGGGCGGTCGACAACGACGCGACCCTTGAGATTTATGGCGAGATGGCCATCGCCCAGGCAGCGGCGGGCGCACACCTGCTCGGCGCGAGCGGGATGATGGACGGCCAGGTCGGCTTCGTGCGCCGGGCACTGGATGGCGCCGGATATCAGGACACGGGCATACTGGCTTACGCCGTGAAGTACTCCTCGGCCTTCTTCGGGCCGTTCCGGGACGCGGTGGAGTCGCAGCTTCAGGGCGACCGCAAGACCTATCAGCAGAACCCGGCGAACGCGATCGAGGCCCTGCGCGAGGTGCGGCTGGATCTGGCCGAGGGCGCGGACATGGTGATGGTCAAGCCGGCCGGGTCGTATCTAGACATCGTGCGCCGGGTCGCCGACGTGGTGGATGTACCGGTGGCGGCGTATCAGATCTCCGGCGAGTACGCGACGGTCGAGGCGGCCGCGGCGAACGGCTGGATCGATCGGGACCAGGCCGTGCTGGAGACGCTTACCTCCATCAAGCGCGCCGGGGCGTCGATCATCCTGACCTACTGGGCGCTGGACGCGATCCGTCTGCTCGGCTGAGTAGCCGCAGTTCGAGTACTTCGTCGCTCACCGCGGCGATGAGTTCGGGATCGTGCTCGACGAGGACGAGCGAGAGCCCGTCGCCGCGCAATGCGCGCACGGTCTCGGCAAACTCCGCCACCTGCTGCTCGCTCATGCCGGAGGAAGGCTCGTCGAGCAGCAGGACCCGCGCCCCGGCGGCCAGCGCGCGAGCGATCTCCACGATCCGCGCCACGCCGGTGGGTACGGCGGCGAGTGGTTCATCTGCGAAGTCGACGAGCGCGAAGCGCCGCAGCAGGTCGCGCACGACAACAGTGGGGTCGGCAGAAGGCTGTCCGGCTGAGCGGGACAACTCAGCCGCGACCCGCAGGTTGTCCGCGATATTGAGCGAACTGAACGGCTCAAGCCGCTGGAAGGTGCGCCCAAGCCCGAGCCGTGCCCGTCGATGCATCGGCAGCCGGGTCACGTCCCGCCCGAACAGCCATACCCGACCCGCCGTCGGCCGCAGCGACCCGCAGACCACGTCGAGCAGCGTCGATTTGCCCGCTCCGTTCGGTCCGACGAGCCCGAGCACCCGGCCCTCGTCAACCTCGAAGCTCACGTCGCGCAGTACCGGAACGCCCCGATATCCGGCGGTAATGCCGTCGACCCGCAGCGCAGCGGATGGAACCAAATTCACATCTCCCTTAGCCTGCGTTCACAGGCGAGCGTGATACAAAGCAGACTCTCGCGTATTCGGGGTACTTGTCACCCATCAAGCGGTGACGATCGGAACTTGGAGTGCCGGTGGACCACACTCAGGAACAGGGCAGAGCGTCCGACGCTCAGGCCCAGCCGCCCGAGCTGCGGTCCGCTCTGCCTCAGCCGGTCGATTCCGTCCAGCCGCAGCCCCCGGCGCAGCCGCTCCATCCAGCCCAGCCGCAGCCTCCGCTGCCGCAGGCCGCCCCCGAATCGGCGTCGAACCAGCCTGTCCGCATCTCCGCGCTGCGTGCTTTGACCGAGATCGGCATCGTCTACTTCGTCGCGTTCGGCCTCGGCGTGATCAGCGCGGTCGGCCTGCTCACCAACCCGTCGCTCGGCTCCGACCAGCAGATCCACTCCTGGATCGAGGCCGGCAGCGAGATGATGCAGTACATCATGCAGGCCGCCACCGTGATCTTCGGCGTGGCCTATTTCAGCCTGCGCCGGGGCTTGACCCTCGGCTCGATCTTCGGACACTTCACCAAGCGGAAGCCGCCAGCGCTCTATGCGCCCTATGGGCAGTATCCGACCGCTCAATACCCGGCGCAGCAGTATCAATACCCGTATCCAACGCAGACGCAGCTGTACGCGCCGCCGTACTCCGCCCCCACACCGCCCGGATACCAGAACTACGCGCCATACCCGCAAGTCGGTTACGGACCGACTCGCCCCGCCGAGCGCGGCCGTGGCTGGCAGTTCGCTCGCGCGTTCTTCCTCTCCATGGCCGGCGTGCTCGGCTTCCTGCTGGCCGTGGTGATCTACGTCAACGTCACCGGCAGGTCTACCGGCGCACCGGACCAGGGCCACAGCCTGTGGATGGTCCCGGTCGGCATCGTGGTCGCGCTCTCCGCCGGCTTCGGCGAGGAGGTGCTGATCACCGGCATGGTGGTCACCGCCCTCGAACAAGCCGGCTTCGGCAAGCGAGCCTGGGTGATCTACCTGGTCGCCATCGCGCTGCGGATCCCGTTCCACCTGTACTACGGCTGGGCCTCGCTCGCGGTCATCTGCTTCACCGTCGTCAACATCTGGGTCTACCGGCGCTGGCGGCTGCTGTGGCCGATCGTGCTCGCGCACGCCGTCTACGACGCACTGGAGTTCGCCGGTTCACTCCAGCCCGCGCTGGCCGGACTCGGGCTGCTCGCGCTGGGCCTGGCGACCTTCGTGATGGTGATCGTGATCGCCTGCATCGAGCTGTCCGACCGCTCAGCCCGCCGCCGCTTCAACCAGTGGCGCACGGCGGTCGGCGTCTGACAGCTCTGCTTCGATCGACGGGCCCGCTTCGTTCAACGGCGTGCTTCAGGCCGGTTTGCGCCCGGTGACCCCCCAGGCCACCAGCCTGGTCAGGCCGGAACGCAGCTCGCCGTCCTTGACCGACCAGCTGTCGAAGGCCTTGGTGTGCGCGGCGCTCGCGGCCAGCATGGTGACCAGCGCGCCCGCGGTCGCGGCCGGATGCACGTCGGCGTCCAGCCGCCCGCCACGCTGCAACTCCGAGATCGCCTCGGTCAGCGCCTGCACCACCGAGTTGAGCAGCTTCATCCGTATCCGGGAGAACCTGCGGTCGCCTTCCGCGGCGGCCAGATCCACCACGCGCAGGATCGCGTCGTGCTCCCGCCAGAAGTCGAGGAAGCCGTCCACCAGCGCCCCGGCCGCCACCGTCCCGGAGCGCCCGGCCCAGCTCTGCTCCGCGGCCAGGTCCTTGAGTGTCGCGGCCTCCCGCAGCACCTCGTTGGCCAGCTCCACCACCGCGGTCTGGATGTCCGGGAAGTACTGGTAGAAGGTGGCGGGCGAGGTCCCGGCCTGCCGGGCCACGTCGATCACGGTCACGTCCCGGTACGAGGTGGACGCGATCAACTCGCCGAGGCATTCGAGAAGCCGGGTGCGGGTGGCCTGACCCCGGCGGCCGGCGATCCGCCCGTCAACGGTACGTACTTGTGTCATACCGTCAGTTTATATATGGCTCGATAGATTGCATTTGTGACGGAGCATCGGTTGCGCCATCTGGTGGAGTCTCAGCTTCCCCGGCCTCAGCTGCCTGTTCTGTCAGCCGGTTGCTGGCGCCGCGGCGGGCGCGCTGGCCGGAACCAGCCGCACCACTACCGATTTGGACGTCGGCGTGTTCGACACCTGCGCCGTCGAGTCCAGCGGCACCAGCACGTTCGTCTCCGGGAAATACGCGGCGGCGCAGCCGCGCGCCGTCGGATAGCGCACGACGCGGAAATTCGGGGCGCGTCGCTCTACTCCGTCGCGCCACACCGAGATCAGATCCACTTGGTCGCCGTCCGCGAAGCCGAGCCCGGCGAGATCGACCGGATTCACGAATACCACCCGGCGCCCTTGCTTGATACCGCGATACCGGTCATCGAGCCCGTAGATAGTCGTGTTGTACTGGTCGTGCGAGCGAACGGTCTGCAACAGCAGGTGCCCCTCCGGCACGCGCAGCACCTCAAGCTCATTGACGGTGAAGTTCGCCTTGCCGGTCGCCGTGGGGAAGGTCCGTGAGTCGCGCGGGCCGTGCGGCAACTGGAAGCCCCCGGGCTCGCGCACGCGCGCGTTGAAGTCGGCGAAACCGGGCACGACGCGCGCCACCCGATCCCTGATCCGGTCGTAATCGGCGGCTAGCCAGGCCCACTCGACCGGCTCGACCCCGTCGCTGGCTCCAGCCCCGCCCCCGGCCTCCGTCGCGGCGTCCGTCTCGGCCCCGACAACCCGGTCGCCGAACAGCTCCCTGGCCAGTCCCGCGACGATCGCCACCTCGCTCTTCAGTTGCGGCGACGCCGGCGCCAACCGGCCGTGTGAGGCGTGCACCATCGACATCGAGTCCTCGACCGTGACGAACTGCTCGCCGCCCTCCTGCGTGTCCCGTTCCGTGCGGCCGAGGGTCGGCAGGATCAGCGCGGCCCGGCCGGTGACCGCGTGCGAACGGTTGAGCTTCGTGGAGACCTGCACGGTCAGCGCGCAGTTGCGCATCGCCGCCTCGGTGACCGCGGTGTCTGGAGTCGCGTTCACGAAGTTGCCGCCGACCGCGAAGAACACCTTGACCTTGCCGTCGCGCATCGCCCGGATCGCATCCACCGTGTCGTAGCCGTGCTCGCGCGGCGGCTCGAAGCCGAACTCGGCCGCGAGCGAGTCGAGGAACTTGGCCGGCGGCTTCTCGTAGATGCCCATGGTGCGGTCGCCTTGCACGTTGGAGTGGCCGCGCACGGGGCACACTCCCGCGCCCGGCCGGCCGACGTTGCCGCGCAGCAGCAGGAAGTTGACGATCTCGCGGATGGTCGGCACCGCGTGCCGATGCTGCGTCAGACCCATCGCCCAGCACACGATGATGTTGCGCGCCGCGAGCACCCGCTTGCCCAGCGCCTCGATCTGCTCACGCGGCAGGCCGGTCGATTCGAGCACCTCGTCCCAGGACGTCTCGCGGACGTCCTTCGCGTACGCCTCGAACCCATGGGTGTGCTGCTCGATGAACGCGCGATCCAGGATCTGCCCCGGCGCGCGGTCCTCGGCCTCCAGCACCAGTCTCCCGAGCGCGCGAAACAGCGCCAGGTCGCCGCCGAGGCGGATCTGGAGGAAGGCATTGGCCAGCGGCGTGCCGCCGCCGACCAGACCTCTGACGGTCTGTGGGTTCTTGAACCGGATAAGGCCGGCCTCCGGCAGTGGGTTCACCGCGACGATCTGCGTGCCCGCGCGCTTGGCCCGCTCGAGCGCGGTAAGCATCCGGGGGTGATTCGTGCCCGGATTCTGGCCGACCACGATGATCAGATCGGCCTTGTACAGGTCTTCCAGCGAGACGGAGCCCTTGCCGACGCCGAGCGTCTCGCTGAGCGCGGAACCGCTGGACTCGTGGCACATGTTCGAGCAGTCCGGCAGGTTGTTGGTGCCGTAGCGACGGACCATCAGCTGGTAGAGGAAGGCGGCCTCGTTCGAGGTGCGGCCGGAGGTGTAGAAAACCGCCTCGTCCGGAGCGCAGGCGCGCAGCGCGTCGGCGGTGATCCGGAACGCCTCGGGCCAGCCGATCGGCTGGTAGTGATCCGCGTCGGGGGCCTTGTACATCGGTTCGGTGAGCCGGCCTTGCTGGCCTAGCCAGTAGTCGGACTTGCCGGCCAGATCGGCCATGGAGTGCTCGGCGAAGAACGCGCGGGTGACCCGGCGCAGCGTCGCCTCCTCGGCGACCGCCTTCGCGCCGTTCTCGCAGAACTCCAGGTGCCCGCGGTCCTCGCCTTCGGGCCAGGCGCAGCCGGGGCAGTCGAAGCCGCCGACCTGATTGACCCGCAGCAGAGTGAGCGCGGCGCGCTTGACGCCCATCTGCTGCTGCGCCATGCGCAGCGAGTGCGCCACCGCCGGGACCCCGGCGGCCCAGTCCTTCGCGGCGTCGACGGAAATGTTCTCGTCGGCCGGATCCTGTCGTGGTGCAGTGGTGGCCATCTTCGCCTCCTGGGGTCCTACCTGCACTGTACCGCTCCGCATGGCTCACCCCATTGAGTGAATTGTCTGTTATTCGACCTACGCCCGTTAGTGGCTCCTCATGCAATGGAGGCTCCGCGCCTTCCAAGAGGGCTGTGCGGCCGGGTGCGCAGCGCGTGCCCGGCCAGAAGGGAACATTCTGATGGGAACCCATGCCAAACCCCGGACACGGGTGCGCACCATCGCGCTGGGCACACTGGCGGTCGGCGCCACCCTCACCGGGGTGGGCTTGACCGCCGCCGCGCTCGATCCCGCCGGTGCGAACCTGGCGGGCGGGGCGCCGGGCGGCGATGCGGTCGACCTGGCGGCCAGCGGCCTCGGCGCGCCGGTGCCGGTGGCGGATGTCAGCTCGCTCGCCGGCGGCGGCCTCACTCCCGGAACGCTGTCGGTCGGCACGCTTCCGGCGCTCGGAGCCGGTTCGGTGACCCAGGGCCTGCTGCCCGGTTCCGGTTCGGCGACGGGTGTGCGACCGCGGCAGCAGGTTCAGGAGCCGACCTGGGCACATGGCGCGACCGTTGGCGGCGTGCCGGAGCACGTAAGGCCGCAGGGCGGCGCGACAAGCAACTCTCCGTCGACCGCTGCCGGGTCGTCGGCCTCCGGCGGCAACACCGGCAGCAGTAGCAACAGCGGCAATGGCAACAGCAGCATCACCGATGGCGGCAGCGGGAACCTGACCGAGCTGACCGGCCTGCTTCCGGCCAGCTCGCTTCCGCTCGATCAACTCAACGCGTCCGAGGTCGACAAGACGCTGAATCAGGTCGCGCCCGGCGTGCCGGGCAACGTGTCCACCGGCCTCGGCCAGGCCAAGTCGACGCTTTCCGGACTGCTCAACCAGGTCGCTGGCCTGCTCTGACCGCGACGGCCGTCGACCACTGACCGGGCCGTCCGATCACTGGTCACGGCACACCTGCGGGTGACGGGCTGTCACTCCCGGGAATGAAGCCTGCTGACACCGCTGCGTGCGGTTGGCAAGATTCACCCGGTGGACGCCACGGGCTTCGAGACCTTCGTGCACCGCGACTACGCGGAACTCTTCGCGTCGGTCCCCGCGATGGCGGTGGGTTCGATCGCCGCGTTCATGCTCAAGGACCGCCTCTCGGGCGAGGCGGTCCCAAAACCGCGCAGACCCGCGCAACCCGCCGAACCGGCTGGCCCGATCGAGTCGGCCCTGTTTGAATCGGCCCAGTTTGAATCGACACAGCCTGGCGGCGGCCGCGCGACCCTGGCCGGCACGCTCGACGAGGCGCTCAACTCCTGGATCGGCGCCGAATTCTCGCTGCTACGCGCCGATGAAGAACTCGCCCTTGTCGGCGTGATGCTTGCCGCGATGGCCGAGGGAATCGAGCGCGATCCGCTGGCCTATCCGCTACTCGCCTGCGCGGCGGCGCGCCTTATCCCCGAGGCGGCCGAGCCGGAAGCGGCTGAGACGGCCGGACGGCGCGGCTGGACCGGGCTGACCGAACGAGCGCGCCGGGCCGCCGTCGAGGTATTGCGTCCGCTCGCACTCTCCACGCTGGTCCGTGCGGCCACGTGGGATCTCGTCGAGCAGGCGCGCGCATGACAGCCACAACCACCGAATCGACCAGCCCCACCGCGCAGGTCGAAGAGGACACCGACTCGATGGCCGAGCCGTGCACGGCGCCCGTCGCCAGCGCCGCGCTCCCCGCGCTCGCCGCGATTCAGGCGCCAGCTCCGGTGGTCGCGCCGTACCTGGGCCTGGTCGCCTCAGTCCTGTGCGCGTTAGGCGGCGGCTGGTTGCTGCTCGCTCCCTATGCGCTCGACATTCGACGTGGGGCCACGAAGGTGCCGCGGACGGCCGCCGTCGAGCTGGAGACCGGCGCGGCAATCACCGCGGTCGCGTTGCTTTCCGCGATTTTCTTTGCCGCCGCGCTGTTCTCGCGTCTTCGCCCGCGGGTCGACCTCGCCGAATGCGAAACCGAACCCGAAATCGAAACCGATCAAGAGACCGCTGAGCATCAGGCCGCCGAACCCGACCCCGAACCCGAACCCGACCCCGAACCTGAGCTCGAGCCAGACGCTGAAGCAGAGTCCGCGCCCGAGTCCGAACCGCGAACCACTTTCGCCGCCGCGTCCAATTCCAGCCGCGCGCTGCGCGAAATGCTGACGCCGTTGGTCGCCGCACTCGCCGCCGATCTGCGCAGTCAAGAGCAGGCCGGTCACGATCAAGAGCGTGGCGATCAGCGCCGACGACAGGAGTCGTGAAGATGTCCGCGAACGTTCCGGCCCAGCGCTGCGACCGCATCGAGCCCGGCCGTGCCGAGCTGCCGTCGATCTCGGTCGCCGTACCCCGGCCCAAGGCCCCGATCACTGCGCTGACCGGACTGTTCCTTGTAGCGCTGCTCGGCGGTTGGCTGATCGCCGCGCCGTTCGTCCTCGGCGATCAGGCTCGTGGCGCGCTGTGGACTACGGCGACCCGCACCGACGTGGCGACTGGCGCGGCCATCGCCGGGATCGCGATCCTCGGCCTCTTCGGCTACCTCGCCGCGGCGATCACCTGGCTCGCCCGATACGGCCGCTAGCGCGAAAGTTACCGGACCGGCCAGCCGTCCTTCTCAGTAAGCGAGCGCTGTGTCATGGGAAAGTAACAGTTCGCTGAGCGCACTCTGAGAATCCCGTGCAAACGCTCTGTACTTCACCTTCGCTTCAGATTAGCGCCCAACACTCCGGGCCATGACGCCGCTCAAGTCCTCCCGCCGCCGACTCGTGCTCAACGGGTCGCTCGCCGCGCTCGTGCTGGCCGGCGCGGGTGTCGCCTACGCGACGGTCGGCCCGGCCACCAGCGCAGGAGCCGCCACCACGCGTACCTCGCCCGTGCAACGCGGCACGGTCATCGCCTCAGTCTCCGCCTCCGGCAACCTCGCGCTCGCCGCGACCTCCTCACTCGCCTTCGGCGCTTCGGGCAAGGTCAGCGAGATCGACGTGAAAGTCGGCCAGACGGTCACCTCCGGCCAAGTGCTCGCCAAGATCGATCCAACGCAGGCCAACCTCCAGCTGACCGAGGCGCAGCAGCAGCTGACGGTCGCTCAGGACAACCTGGCCAAGGCGCAGAACGGTCCGAGTTCCACCCAGGTGGCGCTGAACAACGCGCAGCTCACCCAGGACGAGCAGGCCGTCACCAACGCGCAGAACGCTTACTCGGCCGCGAAGTGCACCTCCTCCTCGACCTCGCAGGCCTGCACGCAGGACGCGCAGCAGCTGAGCAACGCCGAAAACTCGCTCACGCTGCTCAAGGCGCAGCAGGCGAACAGCGCCTACGTCGATCCCGGCACGATCGCCCAGGACCAGGAGGCGGTCACCCAGGCGAAGGCGGCCGTGAACACCGCCCAGAGCGCGGTCGCGGGCACCTCGATCACCGCGCCGAGCAACGGCACGATCCTCAGCATCGCAGGGCTCGTGGGCTCCTCGGTCAGCGCCGGGTCGACGACCACGGGCGCGCCGACCGGTTCCAGCTCCTCCAGCGGATCGAGCGGTAGCGGCGCGAGCACCGGAGGTTCCGCGAGCGGATCGTCCGGATCTTCGTCCGCCTCGTCCTCATCCTCTTCTTCCGCCAGCTCCGGGGCCTTCATCACGATGGCCGACCTGAGTCAGCTTCAGGTCACCGCGAACGTCTCCGAGACCGACGTCTCCTCGGTGCAGGCAGGGCAGTCCGCGACCGTCACGCTCAACGCGAGCGGCAAGTCGTATCCCGCGCAGGTGCAGGTGATCTCGCCGACCTCGACCGTCGTCTCCAACGTGGTCGAATACGCGGTCACCCTCGACCTGACCGATGCGGTGCCGTCCAGCGTGCGCCCCGGCCAGTCCGCCTCGATCTCCATCGTCACCGGTGAGGCCAGCGACACCCTCTACGTGCCGAACTCGGCCATCACCACGGCCGGCGGCCGCTCGATCGTCACCGTCGTCGGCTCGGACGGCAAGGAGACCATCACCCCGGTCACCACCGGGATCGTCGGCACCACCAACACCCAGATCACCAGCGGTCTTTCGCAGGGCCAGAACGTGCTGCTGACCCTGGCCACCACGACCGGAAGCACCAGCGGACGCGGCTTCGGCGGCCTCGGCGGCGGAACCGGCTTCGGCGGCGGACTGGGCACGGGCGGCGGCGCGGCCGTCACTGGAGGCAGGGGATGACCGAGGCGCACACCGCTAACGGCTACGCCGACGCCACGGCTGACGCGGCAGCGGCAACCGTCTACGCCCCACCGCGGCCCAGCGCGGTCTGGATCAGTGGCCTGCGAAAGGTGTACGGCGAGGGCGACGCGGCGGTGCACGCGTTGCGCGGCATCGACATCGACGTCCCGCACGGCGACTACGTGGCGGTGATGGGCGCGTCAGGCTCCGGCAAGTCCACGCTGATGAACATCGTCGGCTGCCTCGACGTGCCCAGCTCCGGGGAGTACCGGCTGGACGGCATCGCCATCGCGGACCTCGACGAGCGGCAGCTCTCACTGGTGCGCAACCGCAAGATCGGCTTCGTGTTCCAGTCCTTCAACCTGCTGGCGCGCACCACGGCCTTCGAGAATGTCGAGCTGCCGCTGGTGTACGGCGGGGTGCGCGGCCCAGAGCGGCGCCGCCGGGCACTGGCCGCGCTGAACCTGGTCGGGCTCGGCGACCGGATCGACCACCATCCCAACCAGCTCTCCGGCGGGCAGCAGCAGCGGGTCGCCGTGGCGCGCGCACTGGTGACCGCGCCCTCCCTGGTGCTGGCCGACGAACCGACCGGCAACCTGGACACCCGGTCGAGCTACGAGGTCATGAGCCTGTTCGACCAGCTCAACGCCTCGGGCCGCACCATCGTCCTGATCACCCACGAAGAGGACATCGCGGCGCACGCCAAGCGCTTCGTCCGCCTCGTCGACGGGCTGATCGTGGAAGACGTCCGACTCGCGCCCGCCGACGGCCTTCCCCCACGGCTGGCTACGGCCGACGCGGGTCGGCACGCGGCGCCACCCCCGCAGCCCGCACTCCCAGCCACCCCGACCACGATCCGGCCAGGTGTCTGATGCGGGCACGCGAAGTCTTCCGTTTCGCCCTGCGCGGCCTCAAGGCCAACAAGCTGCGCTCCGGCCTGACCACGCTCGGCATCCTCATCGGCGTCGGCGCGGTCATCCTGCTGATCGCGGTCGGCCAGGGCAGCGGCGCGGCCGTGCAGGCCCGCATCTCCAGCCTCGGCTCGAACCTGCTGACCGTCACCAGGCAGGCCGGCGGCTTCGGCCGGGCCGCCGCCACCCGCACCGGAACCCAGAGCAAGACCTCGAACCTGACCGTCGCCGACGCGCAACTGCTGGCCAGCTCGGAGCAGGACCCTGACGTGTCGGTGGTGGCGCCGGTGGCCTCCACCTCAGCCACCGCCACCTTTGAGGGCGCCACCACCTCGATCAACCAGATGGTCGGCACTTACCCGGCCTACCTGTCGATCTCCAATGACTCGATCGCGTCAGGATCCTCCTTCACCGCCGAGGATGTGAACCAGCATCGCAAGGTCGTGGTGATCGGGCAGACCGTGGTGACCAATCTGTTCGGCGGCATCGACCCGATCGGCAAGACCGTCCAGCTCGGCGGGGTGCCGTACAGCGTGGTCGGCACGCTCGCGGCCAAGGGCGGCGCGAGCACCTTCAACGACCCGGACAACATCGCGATCGCCCCGCTGACCACGGTGCAAGACAGTCTCACCGGTTTCGGCTCGCTCAGCGAGATCGCGGTGCAGGCCAAGGACTCGGGCTCGGCGAACGCCGCGCAGGCCGAGGTGACCAGCCTGCTGCTCGAGGCGCATCACGTGACCGCGGCGAGCGAGGACTTCACGGTCACCAACGAGGCCACGCTGCTGTCCACGGCCGCGAGCACGACGCAGACCTTCACCGTGCTGCTGGCCGCGGTCGCCGCGATCTCGCTGCTGGTCGGCGGGATCGGAGTCACCAACATCATGCTGGTCACCGTCACCGAGCGGACCCGCGAGATCGGCATCCGCAAGGCGCTCGGCGCGCCGCGTGGCGCGATCCTCGGCCAGTTCCTGATCGAGGCGGTGCTGCTCTCGGTCGTCGGCGGGGCGCTCGGCGTGGTGGCCGGCGTGGTCGGCTCCCGGTTCACCGTGGACGGGATCAAGCCGGTGCTGGTGCCCTCCTCGATCCTGCTCGCGTTCGGTGTGTCTGCCGTGATCGGCCTGGTCTTCGGCTCGCTGCCGGCGAACCGGGCCGCCAAACTCCACCCGATTGAGGCGCTACGTCATGAGTGAGCTCGAAACCAGGCGGGCCGCGGCGGCGGCCGGCGAACCCCATCCGGACCTGGTGCGGACGGCGGAGCTGATCCAGTACGAGGACGCGGAACTCGACGCCGCCGAACTCGAGGCCGCCGATCTCGGCACCCTCGATGCGGACGGCGCTGACGCGGCCGATGCCGACCTGCTGGCGATCCCGCCGCGCGCCGACGACCTCGGCACCGCGCTGGCCGCGCGTCCGCCGCGGCTGAAGCTGCCGAAAATCACCCTGGCGCTGGCCGGCGCGGCGCTGATCTGCGCGGGCTTCGTCGGGGGAGTGCTGGTGCAGAAGCACCTCGGCGGCTCCTCGTCGAGCGGGCGCGGCAATTTCGCGGCGGCATTCACCGGAGGCAGGACCGGAACCGGCACGACCGGACGGACCGGAACCGGCACAGGCGCTGGTACCGGCGGGTTCTTCGGCCGCGGCGGGACCGGGGCAGCGGGCGGCGGCGCGATCACCGGCACCGTGACCGTGGTCAGCGGCAACAAGCTGTATGTCACCGCCGCGGACGGCAGCGTCTACACGGTCACCACCAGCGGTTCCACCGTGATCAACGTGACCAAGTCCGGCGCGCTGTCGCAGCTCAAGCCGGGCCAGACCGTGGTCATCGCGGGCACTAACGACAACAGCGGCGACGTGACCGCCACCTCGATCACGGCGAGCAGTTCCTCATCCACCTCGGGCACCAACACCACTGGCGGGCAGTGACCATGAACAGCAGCAGGGTTCTGAGCGGTGGCGCGCGAAAGAGCGTCATCCAGGCCTCGATCGCGATAGCCGCGGCCGCGACCGCGGCCGGAGTGCTGGCGGCTTGCGGCGGTAGCACCGGGACGACTCCGGCGGCGGCCTCGACGCCGACCTCGGCGTCGTCGTCATCCGGCAACGGCAACTCGGCCTATCTCGACTGTCTACGGCAGCACGGCGCCAACATCCCCACCTCCTTCCCCTCCCGCACCAGGCCCACGAACCGGCCAACCGGCGTACGGCCCTCGGGAGGTTTCGGCGGATTCGGTGGCGGGGGTGGCGGCGGATTCTTCGGCCAGAGCCAGAGCCCGCAGATGCAGGCCGCGATGCAGGCTTGCGTCTCGGTGCGGCCGACCGGTGGCTTCGGCGGATTCGGCGGCGCCCGTGGCGGCACGCAACTGGTCGCGTTCCGCAATTGCATGACGCAGCAGGGCGTCACAATCCCGACGACGCGGCCGACCGCCTTCCCGACCGCGACCTCCAGCGCTAACCGGGTGGACCGGTATCTGGGCGGTCTCGACCCGAACGACCCGAAGGTGGCGGCCGCGCTGAAGATCTGCTCGCCGCTGCTGCCCTCGCCCGGAGCCAGGCCAAGCGGCGCCCCGACCAGCTGATCATCCAATCGCCGCGTGCCTTGGGGCCGTCTTTTTCGAACGCAGCCCTTTGTTGCTGTTCTGTCACCGTCCCTCTAAGGCAGCTTTCAGCAATTTCATCCACTCTTGCGGTACGGGCTTGCTGCCGGTCGCACTAGCGCCGGCGGCGGCTCGTCCAGGTCCTCGATTCACGAATCGGGGGCGGGCCGGGCCGCCGAGCCCGTCCAGTACTTCTAGGGGTGAACCATGGTCAACGGTGGAGCGCGGCTGCTCGTCGTCGACGACGACAGCGAGGTACGCGAGGCGCTGGGCCGGGCGCTGAAGCTGGAGGGTTTCTCGGTCACCCTCGCCGCCGACGGCGCCGCCGCCCTGGAAGCGGTGCGCGAGACCCCGCCGGACGCCCTCGTGCTCGACGTGGCCATGCCCGGCATCGACGGCCTCGCCGTGGCCCGCGCGCTGCGCGCCGCCGAGGACCGCACCCCGATCCTGATGCTCACCGCCCGCGACGCGATCGCCGACCGGGTCTTCGGCCTCAACGCCGGGGCCGACGACTACCTGGTCAAGCCGTTCGCGTTGGTCGAACTGGTGGCCCGGGTCAACGCCCTGCTGCGGCGCGCCACCCAGCACACCCCGCCCCCGCCGCCGACGCTCGAATGCGGCGACCTCGCCCTCGACCTGGCGGCCCGTCAGGTCATCCGGGCCGGGCGGCGCGCCGACCTGACCAAGACCGAGTTCGAACTGCTGGAACTGCTGCTACGCAACTGCGGCCGGGTAGTCACCCGCGAGCTGATCATCGACCGGATCTGGGGCTACGACTTCGGCCCCGGTTCCAACTCGCTCGAGGTCTTTGTCTCCACCCTGCGGCGCAAGACCGAGATCGGCGAGGCTCCGCGCGTCATCCACACGGTGCGCGGCGTCGGGTACACCATCAGGGAGTGCCGGGCATGACCGTCGCGGCGGCGGCGGCCCTGGCTCGTATCAGGGCACTGTCGCGCCGGTTCCGCCGCCTCACCCTGCGCAGCCGCATCACCCTCGCTGCTACCCTCGCTGTCGCGCTCGGGATCGGCGGCGGCGTGACCTTCGCCTACCTCGCCGTGCGCGCGGAACTCTACGGCGGCGTGGACCGGCAGCTGGACAAGCAGGTAGACGGAGCGAAGTACCTCGTCACCGACACCAAGGTGAAGACCCGCCCGAAAGGCCCGCAGCCCTTCAGGCTGCTTCCGCCCGGCTCGACCCTGGCCACGGCCACGAGTTTCACGTTCGGCCCGCGCGGGCACTTCGGCGACGCCGTGGATTACGTCCAGATCGTGCGCGCCACCGGCAAGCCGTTGGCGAATTCCGAACAGACCGCGCTGCTTCCGGTGACCTCCACGGATCTGGCCGTGGCTGCGGGGACGGCGCGTGAGCAGCGCCGCACGATCAACTTCCAGGGTGCCGACGTGCGCATAGTCGTCGCTCCGCTAGCCAAAGGCACCGCGCTCGAGGTGGCGCTACCGTTGGGGGCCGCCGAGGACCAGCTCGGCCAGCTCGGCCTGGAACTGTTCGCCGCCGGACTGGCCGGAATCCTGCTGGCCGGCGGCCTTGGCTGGTGGGTAACCCGCACCGCGCTGCGCCCGATCGGCCAGCTGACCGAGGCGGCCGAGCGGGTAGCCGCGACCCGCGACCTGGCGCACCGCATCGACCCGGGCGACCGGGCCGACCGCGACGAGCTTGGCCGGCTCGCGGTCAGCTTCAACGCCATGCTCAGCGCCGTGCAGGACTCCACCGACCGGCAGCGCCAGCTCGTCGCCGACGCCTCGCACGAGCTGCGCACCCCGCTCACCTCCCTGCGCACCAACGTCGAGGTGCTGCGCAAAATCGAACTGCTCGACCCGGACGACCGGGAACGGCTGATCTCCTCGGTCCTGCTCGGGATCGACGACCTGACCGGCCTGGTCGCCGACACCGTGGAGCTCGCGCGGGGAGAGGAACCCGCCGCGGCCTTCGAGGAGCTGGACTGGAACGCGCTGGCCGAGCACGTGGTGGACCGTGCCCGGCTGCACTGGCCGCGGGTCGAGTTCACCGCGGACATCGCCCCGACCCGGATCGTCGCCGTGCCCGACCGGCTCCAGCGCGCGATGGCCAACCTGCTGGACAACGCCGCCAAATTCAGCGGCGCGGCCGGCCGGGTGGAAATCACCCTGGCCGGCCACACGCTTACCGTTCGGGACCACGGCCCGGGCATCCCTGAGGGTGACCTGCCGCATGTCTTCGACCGTTTCTACCGGGCCGCCTCGATGCGCGACCGGCCCGGCTCCGGCCTAGGGCTGGCCATCGTCGCCCAGGTCGCCGAGTCGCACCGGGGCACCGTGTCGGCCGCCAACCATCCCGACGGCGGGGCGGTCCTCAGTCTCCGGCTGCCCGAACCGGCCGAGCCGGTTGAACGGCGCCTCGTGCCCAGCGTCGCCGTGCTGGGCGACGTACCCGGCCTGCGCCGGAACGACGGCTCCGGCCTCGGAGGACGCCGTAGCGGTGACCGGAGCGGCCCGGCGTAGCGACCGCGACCAGTTGCGCTCGCCGAGCAGGATCATCACCGCCGGGAGCAACAGCACCCTGATCACGGTGGCGTCCAGCGCCACGGCGACCGCGAGGCCGACCCCCAGCTGCTTGAAGTCCTGCATCGACAGCGTTCCGAACACCCCGAACACCGCCACCATGATGACCGCCGCGCTGGTGACCGCGCCGGCCGCGGACCGCAGCCCGTGCATCACCGCGCGCTCGGTGCTCATCCCACGCTCGCGCGCCTCCTTGATCCGGGAGACCACGAACACGTGGTAGTCCATGGACAGGCCGAACAAGACTACGAACACGAACAGCGGCAGCCAGGACTCGATCGCTCCGGGCACCTGCGAGTGCACCAGACCCGCGCCCCAGCCGTGCTGGAAGATCGCCGTCATCACGCCGTACGCCGCGCCGACCGAAAGCAGGTTGAGCAGGATCGCGGTCAGGGCGATGACCGGTGAGCGGAACGCGACCAACATCAGCAGGAAGGTGATGGCGAGTACGAACGCGAACACCGGCACGATCGAGTGGTGCAGCTGTGCGTTGAAGTCCACGCCGAAGGCCAGTTGCCCGCCGACCGCCACCTGTGCGCCCGGTAGCTTGTCCAGGGTCTGCGGCACGACCTGGTTGCGCAGGATGTCCAGCGCGTGCAGCGAGGTGGCGTCGGTTCCGTTCCCCGCCAACGGAACCTGGATCTGTGCCACGTTTCCCGACGGGTAGAGCTGCACCCTGATCGGGTTGCCGGTCCTCGGATCGCCGAGTTCACCGGTGCGCAGGGCGGCCTGCTCGAACTGGTGGATCGCGTTCTGCGTCGCAGCCCCCTGAATATCAGAGGTTTTGATCACCACGGTCGCCGGCGCCGGACCGCCGGGGAAGGTCTTGATGATCTGCTGATAGGTCTGCACGATCGCAATGTTCTGCGGCACCTGCTGATCGACCGTCAGCTTCTCGGTGTGCATGCCGAACGCCGGACCGGCCAGCAGGACCAGGAAGCCGGTGGCGCCCAGCAGCGTCGCCCGCGGATGCGCCGCGACCTTGCCCAGCGTCGCGTTCCAGACCCGGCCGCCGCCGGCTGCGTTCTTGCTGACCCGCCGCGCGGCGCGCCGCTTCGCTCCAGGCAGCCGGCCGAATTCGACCTTGTCACCGAGCATCGAGAGCAGCGCGGGCAGCACGGTCACCGAACCGAGCATCGCGATCGCGACCACCAGGATCGTCGCCACGGCGAAGCCCTCGAAGATGTGCATGCCGGACAGGAACATCCCGGCCATCGCGACCATCACGGTGAGCCCGGAGACCAGCACCGAGCGGCCTGAGGTCGCCGCCGCGATCCGCAGCGCGGTCTCCTTATCCTTCCCCGCGGCGCGCTCCTCCCGCTCCCGGCGCAGGTAGAACAGGCAGTAGTCGACACCGACGGCCAGGCCCATCAGCAGCATCACCGAGCTGGCGGACGAGTCCACCGCACTGAAGTGGCTGGCCAGGCCGAGCAGGCCGATCGCGGCCATGAACGCGGTCAACGCCAGCAGCACCGGCAGGATCGCCGCGAGCAGCGCGCCGAAGGCGACCAGCAGGATGCCGAGTGCGAGCGGTACAGCTGTCCACTCCGCGTGCTTGAAATCCTTGCCGAGCGTGTTGTTGAACCAGTGGTTCGCCGACGCGTCACCGAATTCGCTCGCGGTGATTCCCGGATTCGCCGCCCCGGCCTTGGCGACCGCGTCCATGACCGGCTGCACCCGATCCGGCGCGGTAGCGGAGTCACCGGTCATGTCGAACTCGATCAGGGCACTGTGCTTGTCTGCCGAGATCAGGCCGGCCGAGTACGGATCGCGCAGATTCTGCGTCAGCTTCGTGCCCTGCACCGCGGTGATGACGTTCTGCACGGTGGCGCGGAACTGCGCACTGTCAGCGGTCTGCGTCGCGCTGTGCACCATCACCATCTCGCTGGCGGGCTGGGCGATGTGTGCGTCCTGCAAGATCTGCAACGCCCGCGCCGAGTCGCCGGTGCCCTGCTGCGCGTCGGTCAGGTGCCGCTGTCCGGCCGCGCCGCCGATCACGGTCGCGAGCACCACGAACAGCAGCCAGCCGAAGACGGCGGTCTTGCGATGCCGAGCGCTCCAGCCGCCCAGCGCGGCGGCGAGATTGCGTCCGCCCTCTTGTCGTACCGATGTCTGCACGGGAATCTCCCTCGTGGGCTGTGCGGGTGGTGCGGTTCACCGACCCCCACCTCAAACCTAGGAAGCGAGACCATGCCTCTGACATGCGGTTGAGCCCCCAATTAGGGTGTACGTAGGTACACCCCCGAATCGGCCGCGTAGGTCCCGTGCGCGCCACCGCGAGTGCAAACAGACTGTCTGGCGACAGGGTCGAACAGCAGGAGGTACGGGAAGATGACGATCACCGATTCGGTGGACGCAGCCGCAGTGCGCAGGCCGCCGACGTCGCGGATCAAGCGCGCGATGCTCGCTCCGTGGCAAGGGCTCGTACTGACCTTCATCGCCGGCCTGAACATCGGCGTCGTTGTGCTGCAGGTGGACGTGCTCGCGTTCATCGGGCTCGGCGTCGGCCTGCTGCTGCTGCCGATCTCCACAGTCGTCTGCCGGCAGCTGGCGAACCTCTCCCGCCACCTCGCGTGGCGCTGGCAGGGCGTGAACATCCAGCGCCCGTACCGGCCGAAGCCGCGATTCCAGCGCGGAGTGATGGGTATCGCCGAACGCTGCCGGTGGATCCTGCGGGACCCGGCGACCTGGCGTGACCTGAGCTGGAGCTTCCTCGATATGGTCGTCGGCTTCGTGCTCGGTCTGTTCGCCGCCGTGCTGCTCCTCTACGGCATCGAGGGCATCGTGCTGTCCGCGCTGTGGCCGCTGCTCGTGCGGCACGGTTACAACGACTGGTACACCTTCGTACACGTCCAGCAGGGCAACGAGAAGTGGCGCTGGGTGCCGGCCGGGATGGGTGTGCTCATCACAGTCCTCGGCTTCTACGCCGCGCCGGGTCTTTTGCGGGCGCACGCGCTGTGGACCCGGGTTCTGCTCAAGCCGACCCGCTCCGCCGAGCTGGCCCTGCGCGTGCAGCGCCTTACCGAGACCCGCGCGGACGCCGTGGACGCCTCGGCGGCCGAGCTGCGCCGCATCGAGCGCGACTTGCACGACGGAGCGCAGGCCCGGCTGGTGGCGATGGGCATGAACCTGAGCGCGGCGGAGGCCCTGCTGGAAGGGCACCCGGACGAGGCGCGCGCCCTGCTGCTGGAAGCGCGTGACGCCTCCATCAAGGCCCTCACCGAACTGCGGGGCCTGGTGCGCGGCATCCACCCGCCGGTGCTGGCGGACCGCGGGCTCGCCGACGCGGTGCGCGCCCTCGCCTTGGACAGCGCGCTGAACGTCGAAGTCACCGCCGACCTGCCCGGCCGCGCCCTGCCGCCAGTGGAATCCGCGGCGTACTTCGCCGCCAGCGAACTGCTGACCAACGTCGCCAAGCACGCGGGCGCGAGCCGCGCGTGGATCGACCTTTCTTACGAGAATGGGCTGCTGCGGATGACCGTGGCCGACGACGGCCGCGGCGGGGCGGATCCGGCCGGCGGCACGGGATTGCGCGGAGTGGAGCGCCGGATCGGTACATTCGACGGGTTGCTGACCGTGACGAGCCCGCCCGGCGGGCCGACCGTAGTCGCCCTGGAGATCCCGTGCGCGTTGTCCTCGCCGAAGACCTCTTCCTCCTGAGAGAGGGTCTATCCCGGCTGCTGCAAGCCCACGGCTTCGAGATCGTCGCGGCCGTCGACGACGGCCCGAGCCTGCTCAAAGCACTGATCGACCACCGCCCGGATGTGGCGGTGGTCGATGTGCGTATGCCCCCGACATTCACCGATGAGGGCCTGCAAGCCGTCCTCGCCGCGCGCCGTCAAGTGCCGGGGTTGCCGGTGCTCGTCCTCTCCCAGTACGTCGAGCAGCTCTACGCCCGCGAACTGCTCGCGGACGGCACCGGCGCAGTCGGCTATCTGCTCAAGGACCGGGTCTTCGACGCGGCGCAGTTCGTCGACGCGGTCCAGCGGGTGGCGGCCGGCGGCACCGCGATGGACCCGGAGGTGATCGCCAAGCTGCTCGCGCGCGGCAGCAGCCGGGAGCCGCTGGGCCGGCTCACCGCCCGCGAGGTCGAGGTGCTGGCGCTGATGGCCGAGGGCCGGTCCAATGCGGCGATCGCACAGCGTCTCGTCGTCACCGAGCGCGCGGTAACGAAGCACACCTCCAACATCTTCACCAAGCTGGACTTGCCGCCGTCCGATGACGACAACCGCCGGGTGCTCGCCGTCCTCGCGTACCTCGATCGGTGAAACGCTGATGCCTGATTTCTCCGCCCCGTGTCGGAGAAATCAGGCATCAAGCCCGGTTGGCAGACGCTACGAGAGCGTCGGCTTAGCGCAGTGCTGCGTGAGCTATGGCCAGAATGAACGGGCTCGAATTCACCGACTCGCTCGTCGGGCTGAACGCGTACACGAGCACGCGCTGCAAGTCCTGCGTAGCGAAGACGCCGTCGGTGTAGCCCGGCCGCGACCCGGTCTTCCCCCATACCGTCACGCCGCCGAGCGTCGCGCTCATCAGCCCCATGCCGAAGCAGGCGTGTCCGGGATTCCCAACCTGGCACTGATCCGCGGCGACATACGGCACGTCCGGCACCGTGAACATGTCGTTCAACTCCGCGCTCGGCAGCAAGCGCCCCGTGAACAGCGCCACCATCAGGGTCCGCAGATCCCGCGCCGAGGAGATCATGCCGCCCTCCGCCCACGGATAAGGGCTCTGCTCCGAGACGTCGACGAGCGTCGTGGCGCCGCTGCCGTCGGCCGCCGGAACCGCGAGGTAGCCGTGTAGGTGCGGGCCCGGGATCCGGAACGAGGTCGCGGCCGGCGCCGACGTGTCGTGCAAGCCCAGCGGCCTGATGATCCGGGCGTTCACCTCCTCGCCGTAGCTGTGCCCGGTGACGCGCTCGATCAGCATGCCGAGCAGGAAGTAATTCACGCCGTTGTACCGCTGTGCGGTCCCCGGCGCGAAGGCCATCGGCTCGCCGGCCAGCGCCCCGACGATCTGCTGCGGCGTCGGATGCTCGAAGCGGTGCGCGACGAATCCGGCAGGATCGCCCTCGTCATCGCCGACATCCACGCCGGGCAGCCCGCTCGTGTGATTCAGCAGTTCGGCGACCGTGATTGGCGGATACGAGGCCGGTAGCTCGCCAGGCAGGTAGTGCTGGATGGTCTCGGTGAGCGAGACCTGGTGCGCCGCGACCAGTTGCAGTGTCACCGTGGCCGTGAAGACCTTCGTCACGCTGCCGATCCGGAACCGGTCGGCGGCCGACGGCACCCGCCCGGTGGCCACGTCGCCGATCCCTGACACGCCCCGCCACCCGTCACCGGTCTGAAGGTCGTTCACCTGCAAAAGCGAGCCGGTGATATCGGCATTCGGCAGGCCGCTGATGGCCGCCCGCAAAGCCGCCGGATCCAGCGGCGGCAGCTGCGGCGTCGGCGTGCCGACACCGGCGACCAACGCCGGAGCCGCGGCGCCCGGACCAGACGCGCCTGCCGGGGCCGCCGCCTGAGCGACCGGCGCCAGCGCCCCGCACACCAGCGCCACCGCACCGGCCACCCCGACCACTACGCCGACCCGCGTGTGCCCCGCGCGAGCGAAAGCCCGCATGTACTTCATGTACTTCGCGTCCACGAAAAAACTCCCCGCTGCCCTTGTCTCGCTGAACTGGACACCGAGGAGTCTTCCGAATCCTGGTCAGACCTTCACGGGTAGCAGAGTCAGTCTTCGGGGTGGTGCTGGCACCACCCCGAGGCGACGATCAGGCGTAGTACCCGAACACGTCCATGATCACGTTGGTCGACCCCGCGGACATGTTCACGATGTCGATTCCCGGGCCGGAGGTGAAGGTGCCCGCGTTCGCGACCGTCTGGTTCGGCGCGAAGTTCAGGAGAGATGTCCCCGGGTTGACTTCCTCATCCGCGGGATACACCTCCAGAACGCCTCCTGCCGTAGGATTCGTAACCGTGAAGTTCGCGACTACGGCGTGGTATCCGGCCTGATAGAAGGTAGCCGCTCCGCCGGGAGCGAACGGTTTGCCCGCCCTGCTGTCCATAACCCGGGTCGGCGTTATCGGGAAGTAGTGGGCGGGGGCGTCTGCGGTGTCGGTTGCGGCGACGAATGAGCCGGAGAAATCGACGATCAAATCGACGCTGCCGCCGCTGCCGTTCACGAAATCCACATAGCCGTCCGCGCCGACCTGCACCGTCGCACCGTTCGCGACGGTCTGGCCAGCGCTGAAGTTGACGTTGGAGGCTGTCGGCCGACTGCCGCCATCCGGGTAAGCGGTGATATAGCCGCCCTGCTGGGGGTTCGTGACAGTGATGTTGAGGTTGGCCGCCGTAGCCAGTTCTACCTGGACCTTGACGACGCCGTTAGCCGGCAACGTTCCGTTGCCGCCGCGCGTGTCGAGCAGGCGCGACGGGTATTGCGCCCAATACAGGTCGGGAGACGCGGTGCTGTAATAGCCCGCCAGATCTGCCAGCAGGTCGATCGTTCCGCCACTGCCGTTCGCGAAGTTCACGTAGCCGTTTGAGCCGACCTGGACGATCGCCGTGTTCGGAATAGTCTGACCGGGCTTGAAGTTCAGGTTCGAGACCCCGGGCTTGGTCTGCCCGCCCGGATAGGCTGTGATGTATCCGCCTTGCGTTGGGTTCACGACCGTGATGTTCACCGCGATCGCCGTGACGCCCGAGGGCACTCCGGCCGTTCCGGCGACCTTGAGGCTCACGGTGCCGAACGCCGCGACTTTCGCCGCAGGGGCACCGATTCCCTTGCGCGTGTCCAGGATGCGCACCGGACTGAGCGGCGTGAAACCGGATCCGGTGCTCGCGGCCTGTGCGGAAACCTTGGAAGTGGTCGTGACCGCGTGAGCCTGCAAGGGCGTCAGCGCTCCAGCCACTACGAGTACCGCGATCCCCGAAGATATTCGGCGCTTGTGCACCGCCCCGCCCTCCGTATTTGATTTCATGGTCGATCTAGCGAAGCGACAATACTCTCCCTCGCTATACCGCGTCGCCGGGCAGCAGGGCGGTCGCGGTCGGGCGCAACCAGAAGTGCACTGATTCGGCGAGGAAGAGCGCCCAGAGGTACACCGCGAGCGCGACGAACGCGTACGTGAGTCCGTGGTGTGCCGGCTTCGTCGGGATGAAGCTCGCGAGCACAAGGATCACGACGCGGCCCTCGAAACCGAGCCCGCCTGCGACCGTCAGCCACCGGGGCACGCTGGCCG